>NZ_JBJQOQ010000003.1:0-232877 GCF_046036945.1 Brevibacillus sp. B_LB10_24
GGGTCACTTTTTTCAAAGTGTCCTTCTTATGGGTCACAGTTCAAAGCAGGAGTTCCGGTTTCCTTATTTTAACATCCCTGATTACTGTTCAGCCGCGCCCTCCGAAGCTCCCGGCCGCCGCCTGTACGCGCAAGCAAACATACCCCCGCCCAAGAGCACGGCCGCGATAAACAGCAGCGCCATGTTGCTGTAGAGAAATGCCACCGTGTCAGTCACGGTCGGAAGGGCGGGAAAGTCCAGCCAGCGCTTCGTCAACAGACCTCCGACGACAGATACGCCGATCCCTTCGGCCAAAAAGCAAAAAAAGTTCAGCAGTCCCATGCCGGAACCGGCCTCTTCCGGTGCCAACGCTTCGGCGACGCAAGTGGAAACGACCGTTTTCACAAACGAAAGACCGCCGAAAGTCAGAACCAGCGCTCCGGCAATCAGCCATGGCGATCGGTCGGGAAACAGTGAAATGAGCAAGAATCCCGCAGCGATCAAGCATAACCCGGCCAGCATGGCGAAAATGGGTCCCCGTTTGTCAACCAATACCCCGCCGACGACTCCGAACAAAATCACGCTCATGGTGCCGGGAAACAGGATGCCGCCTCCGATGAGGCTTGTCGCCAGTTGATGCACATCCCGCATCATGTAGGGAACCATGGAAATAAACCCGGCCACCGTTCCCAGCTGCACGCCCCCGGTCAGGACACCGACGATATACTTTTTTCTTCCAAACAGGCCAGGCTCGATAAAAGGACTCCTGGCATGTCGGATGCGCAAGGCGAAGCCGATAAAAAACAGCGTACTGGCTGCCAGGTACCCCCAGTGGTATCTCGTCGTGAAGACCGTAAACATCACGATCCCGAGGGACAGCAGGGACGCCCCGAGCAGATCGATTTTCCCTTTTGCCCCAGGTTCCCGCGGCAGTGTCCGCAGAAAAAACGGGAGCGACAGAAGCGTGATCATCGGCAGCGCGAACAAATAGGACCAATGAATATAATCGGCCACGATCCCGCCGATCACCGGTCCGACACCCTCGCCCAAGGCTACGACCGATCCGACCGCGCCGAACGCCTTACCCTGGTTTTCCGGGGCGATATAACGCGCGACCATCACCATGATCAGCGCCGGAACCGCCGAAGCTCCTGCCCCTTGGATAAAACGCGCGATCAGCAAAACGGAAAACCACGAATGGAACAACAGGCCGATCAGCGAACCCGTGCCGTACGTTACCAGGCCGAACAGCAGCAGTTTCTTCAGGCCGTACACATCCGCTAATTTTCCATACACAGCCGTGCCGATTGCAAAAGAGAGAATAAACCCCGTATTTACCCAGTTCGCCGCGGCTGGCGCGATGCCGAAATGGACTGAAATATCGGGCAATGCTACGTTAAACACGGTCTCGTTGAGCACACTGAAAAAAGCAAGGATGCTCAGCCAAGCCAACGCTTTCCGGTTGCTGGCCGAATGCGGTTTTTTCACCAAATGAAACCCCTTCCCAAACTAAGGGGAATCACGCAGTTTACAGGGCCATTGATGCGCTATCCCCCATACATTGTGCCCTCATCTGCATTGCGTACCTCATCCTAACGCCTCCAATCGAAATAATAGCAAATTATACCATATGGATGAGCGTCCTCCAAGCGAATCAGTTAATGACCATTACTTTATTTTCCAAACGGACTGGTCGCGGTACGAATAACGCGCATCATCGTTTCCGCGTTAGGGTATTCCAACTGTTTGTATTGGGCCGCAACCTGTTCCACATCGTAAGCGACCCGTTCGATCGAGATCCGGTACCGGTCCCCTTCTGCCTCCACGATTGCGTAAGAGGAGCGGGCGAGACCGTCAAACGGCAGACCTACGCTGCCGGTATTGACCAGGCATTTCCCTCCGATATAGCGGACATATGGCAGATGGATGTGAGAATACATGTAAATCGACGCGTCACGGCCGGACATCAGCTTGTCGCTCAGCTCATCCGTCTTTAGATCGGGCAGAACCACTTCAAACAGACTGTCTGGGGTCGCGTGGAAGGCGTGAATCCACAGCGCCTCGGAAACAGGAACAACCAGTTCAGTCGGCAAGGAATCCAGCCAGGACAGGTCTTCTTCCATCAGCCGGGAGCTCGTCCACTCCTGTTCGCGATTCATCATCTCCAGCATACTGTCGGGCACTTCCCCCTGACGTACACCCCTTACCGTCCATTCGTCGGCATTGCCCTTGATCACCTGTGCCCCAAGTGAGCGAACCATGTCTATTGACCGCTTAGGCTCCGGCCCCCGGTAGGAAATGTCACCCAAGACGAAAATGTCGTCCACCTTTTGCGCTTTTACGTCCCGGAGCACCGCCTCCAGCGCGACCGCATTGCCGTGAATGTCGGACAGAAAAGCCAGCTTCATCTCTGATCAACCACCTTGTACGGAACGTATTTCCCACATCATACCATACCCGGACGTAAAACAAGCCGGTTTTCCCCATGTGAAGAGGTATAACCGGCCGCTTTTTCCATGTTCTACGCTTCAGACTTTATCAATCGGCAAAATGACTTCGACGGTCGTCCCTTTCCGTTCCTCGCTCTCAATGTGGATCCTGCCGCCGTGATCTTCAATAATTTTATAACTCACCATGAGTCCAAGTCCGGTTCCTCTTTCCTTGGTCGTATAAAACGGTTCGCCCAGCCTCTCAAGCGTGGCCAGTGGGATGCCAGACCCTTGATCGATGCATCGTACACTAACATGCCTGTCGTCAAACCAGCCCGCTTTGACGGTTACCGTCCCTCCGTGCGGCATCGCTTCGATAGCGTTCTTCACCAAATTGATAAAGACTTGCTTTAATTGGTACTCGACACACTTCAACAGGGGCATGCCGGTATCAAATTCAGTTACAAGCTGTACGTTATGAATAATGGCCTGTGTCTCCAGAAGGGTGATCACTTTTTCCAGGATGGTCAGCAGGTTGTGTTCCCGCTGCAGGGTAACTTGGGGTTTTGCCAATAGGAGCAATTCGCTGACGATGGAATTGATCCGCTCCAATTCAGACAGCATGATGTCGATGTACAATTTGTTGTTATGCTCGTCCGATTGCAGCAGTTGGGTAAATCCTTTCAGCGCTGTCAAAGGATTGCGGATTTCGTGGGCAACTCCTGCCGCCAACTGGCCAATGACAGATAATTTGTCGGAATTTCGGATAAGATCTTCTGTTTTTTTTCGTACGGTGATATCGCGGGTGATTGCCGAGATACCGACGACCTCTCCCTTTGCATTGTGAATCGGCGACAGGGTGATGCTGACATCAATCAGTTCGCCATCCTTGCGGCGACGATGGGTCTCATGGCCAATTACCTTCCCGCCCAGCCCCACCTTCGCATACATCTCCACAGCTTCACCAAACAATCGCTCTGGAATGTACTGTAAAATATTCGCATTCAGCTCTTCTGCCGTCCAATTGAAAATGTGGCAAAATGCTTTGTTGACTCTTTGCACCTTGCCGTCCAGAGAAATCCATGCAATGGCATCGGCTGTGCTGTTAATAAACGATTCCAGCTGTTCTTTCGTCTCTCTGAGCTCCGCTTCCGTCCGTTTCAGCTCGGTAATGTCCACGCCCGACCCGATCACCTCTGCCACTTCTCCACAGCGAAAGATCGGCCGCAGCCTGGCAAAGTACGTGACCCCGTTTATCTCCGAGCTTTCGTATGTAACCTCCTCTCCCTGCCATGCACGTTCGTAGTACTCTTCTTTGCGCTTAACAAATTCTGCAGGATAAAAATGTGAGAGCTCTTTGCCGACCACCATTTCCGATGTCAGACCCAATCGTGCCAGCAGTTCCCCGTCACACAACGTATGGATAAAGCGGCCGTTTACCTTTTTAAACTTGAAGATCAACCCCAGCTGCAGGGCAATCGTTTCCTGCAGCTCATGTTGAGCCACGGCCAGGTTCAAGCACTTCACGTCATCGCCTGAAGAAAGCGCTTTCATATTCTCTGGCGTTCGTTCAAGCATAGTCTTGCACCTCGGCTCCAAAACCAGCTTTTGCCTTCTCATTCTCATGACTCGTTCATGAAACATATGGGCCACAACCGTTTTGTCACTGCCAAAATGATCGTGCATCCGGCTCGTTTTCCCCTTTTTACTCTCAGCATAGGGGAGAAGCGTATGGGGGACAAGTAAAAGGTTGCGACACGCTTCGACAGTATCCGTGTCAGTATCAAAAAAAAGAGACATGTCCGCCAAAATGGCAGAAATGCCTCTTTTTTGCAAGTGTAAATTGGATACCTTCAAGAAATGCTGTAAGCCAGGTTCTGTCTCTTCTGTGCTGCAAACGGGTCGCCCCTCGCACACGAAGCGGTAGTCATCTATCTATGGCAGTTTAAACTGCCATCTGTCCGTCCGTTCAATTCCTTCGGGACAGTTCCCCTACCAAAATTTGGGTTTCTCGCTCGCAGGGTTTACCTCGTTCCATCCTCCCTGTCGCCAGGGAAGCTGCGTTTCTGTGGCACTTTCAGCGTACTCGGGTCTGCGTGAGAACCCTTTTCGCGCCGTCAACGAGATCGCTGTCTCGCTGCCCTAGTTTGCACTAGGTACGAACACTCCAGGCATCTCAGCCTGGGCGAGCCTGGACTTTCCTCTGCCGCCGGTCGTGATGACCGCGACAGCGACTACCCACATTTCTTGCTGTATCGTAACAGTAGCAAAAGTAAATGTAACACATCTTGAAACGATTGGTCAACTGATTTTCCTTGGCAGCAGACGATAAATTTTCCTTGTCACTGATTGTTCAACCATTTATAATAGAATATCCGAATTTGTCTAAACAGATACGGGGGGCACGTGATGGATCTCTTTCATTTGAGAATAAACGGCAGCAGGGTATCCCTTCGGCTCCTCTCTGCCGAGGATGCACCTGCGTTTCTAGATTACCTCATTCGAAATAAAACGGAACATCAACCCTTCATGCCGCTGCGTGAAGCAGACTATTTCACCCTTGAGACGGCAGAGCGCGTCACAGACCAAAGAATGCTGGTAGAGGCGGACCAGCAGTACATGTTCGGCATTTTTTCCCGGGAAACGGGGCAGTTGATCGGAAAAGCCAATCTATCCAAGATTACACGTGCTGCCTTTCAAAACGCCTTCCTCGGCTACGACATCGACCATACCGTCCAAAACAGGGGATACATGACCGAAGCGATCCGGATGGTCACCGCCTTCGGATTAAACGCATTGGACCTGCATCGCATTCAGGCCTCGATCATGCCGCGAAATCTGGCTTCTCAGCGCGTCGCGGAAAACGCCGGCTACATCCGGGAAGGCTATAGTGAAAACTACATCAAGATCAACGGTGTCTGGGAAGACCACGTCATCTACGCTATCACGTGTGAACGATATCATCGCCTGCCGCCGTCACTCAAATACGCCGGAAGAATCGAAGGGGGGTAACGGCAACATGATTACGATCACTCCACTCGCTGCCGCCCGCCTTGCGCTGACGATCGCAGACGAACCTGATGCCGACCGTTTAGGCATCCGGATCGTGATGACGACGACAGGCTGCAGCAGCGTTTCCTACAGTATCGCCATAACCGAGCGGTCAGCAGGAGAACAGACTGCCACGTTTTCGGGAATTCGGGTATTTTACCGCGAGGAGGACTTGCCCCTCCTAACCGGGCTTGTCATCGATCTCAACCGCACGAATGGCCGCCTGCAGCTTTTTCATCCGAACCCGCCAAACAACTGTCCACTATCTTAATCGAACAAGGAGGCTTCACTCATGCTGATACTGCCTTTCAACGGAAAAATGCCAAAAATCGATGACTCCGTCTTCCTCGCCCGGGGTGTCCTGATCTCCGGGGACGTAACCATCGGAGCCGATACGTCTGTCTGGTACAACACCGTCATCCGCGGCGACATCTCTCAAACGATTATCGGAAGCCGCGTCAGCATCCAGGACAACAGCACCCTTCACCAAAGCCCAAATACTCCGCTGGTGATCGAAGACGAAGTGACGATTGGACATAATGCCGTACTGCACAGCTGCCACGTCCGCAGAGGCGCGCTGATCGGCATGGGCGCGATCGTACTTGACGGTGCGGAGATTGGGGAGGAGGCGATGGTAGGGGCAGGTGCCCTGGTGCCCCCGAGAATGAAAATTCCGCCCCGCACCCTGGTCGTCGGCTCGCCCGCAAAGGTAAAGCGGGAGTTGACCGAAGCAGATTTCCGGGAACTGATCCGCGTTCGGCAGTCCTATGTCGAGAAAGGAAAGATCTACAAGCAGTTGGAAGAAGAGGCTGCCGCACAAATAGAAGGCAATCGGTCAAGCGGCGTAAAGTAAAAAAAGGAGGGGCGGCTGCCAAGTCCGCTCTCCTTTTTTTACGCGCTTTTTCCCCGATAGTGTTCAAACATCTGATACGAACGAATCGCCGTTTCCAAATGGATCCGGTCCGGCTCCATCGTCGTTACATGCCGCTGCAAAAAGCCGGAAAGGCGATAAAACGGCTTCATCCACCCCGGCCGATACGTCTGCCCTAGCGAGCCGGCGATGACGCCTAGTGCGCCGCACAAGACACTCCACCCCAAAGGCAAAAACAGCAGCGCAAGCAGAAAGGAGACAAAAAAATAGGTGACGTAATTTGTGGAACAACCGCTGTTCACGATCGATGCCTGCCTGATTTCCTGGATCGCTTCCAGCCGTTTTATCCCGCTGTAGCTGAAGACTTTATGCTCTGCCCCGTGGAATTTTTTCAAACGGCGGGGGAAGATAAAGTGAAAGCCTGCAGCGTACAGCACCAGCCACAATGGATGTAATTCCCCGTATACAGGAAAAAACAGATAGAGCAAAATAGCGAGGTGAAACAGGTGATACGGCCAGGGAAGTGAAAGCAGCACCCGCCACCATATTTTACCCAGTGTTTTCGGGGTTATCGGTTCTGCCCAAACGTGGATGACCCCGCGCTTCACTTCCGCACAGGCGAGCACCCGGCGATTGTGAAAAAACACGCCGCGTCCGAAAGAAACACCCATAATCAATCGTCCGGCCACCTCCTTAAGCTGAAAACCGATACTATGTGTAATTCCAGTATAACACGCTGCCAGGAGGAATGGACCGCCGAAACAACTTCTCCTCACCTGGGTATCCTAAAGGAAAGACGGAGGTGAAGATCAATGAGTCGAAACCGAAGGCCATTGGTGCCGGGTTCCCGGGAAGCCCTTGACCTGTTGAAAGCCCGATTGCAGAATGTTAACAAGCCGGAACAGGCGAAGTATAAAGTTGCCGATTCACTCAACATTCCTCTCTCACACGGTTACAATGGACAGCTTACCTCGCATGACGCCGGAAAAATTGGCGGCGAGCTTGGCGGAAGTATGGTGAAAGAGCTGATTCGCTCCGCCCAAATTGCTTTGACGGCAAATGATTCAGCTGGCGAAAACAAGCAGACAACATGAAAGGAACCGCTCTGCAAGCCGGTTCCCCTTCAAACGGAACATCAGGTTTTCAGCCGGCGTTTCCGCCTTTGGTCAAAATCCAGTTCTTCTGCCACTCTAAGGGATCGCGGTCGACCCATCATGGATTTGCCGATTTGATTCACATGATGAATGGAATCAAACATAGTGTCTAAAACCTCTACCAGTTCCCGTATTTGTCCCATTTTTCCGCGAACTCCCTCAAAATGATAGCGAATATCTCTTCCATTCAAACGGATCATTCTCCCACCTCCTCGATGTAATCCCCTGGTATCACCCTATGCAGGGGACGACCCGGAGGATAAACGGTAGTGGAGCAGGATCCGCCCATTTTTGCTTGGCTGCTTCAAATCATACTGGGACGTTCGCCGGTCCGTGAACACAGAAATGCGGCTCTGCTTTTCGGCAAGCTTAAAGAAGAGAATGGCTCCGCCAAAATGCTTGGCGAAGCCATTGTTGTAAACCAAACCATACGATAGAGTCGCTTTGGGCGCGGAACGAAGCTGCTTTTCCGATTGAACGTGGCTATCACAGCGACAATTGGCTCACCTCACCCGTCGTTCCAGCCGGTCTACCCTCCTATTCAGCTCATTCACCCGCTGTTCAAGATTATCTACACGTCTGTCCAAATCGGCAATCGTGATTCCGCCTGGCCCTGGCCCGGGTGGACGTGTCGTTGTGGGAATGAACAGCGTTTGGCCTGCGAACAGGAAATACGGAGGCTGCAAGCCGTTCTGGCGAATGATCACATCCGTCGGCACACCAAATCGGCGGGAAATGGAATATAATGTATCACCGGGTCTCACTACATAGTTCACATGTATCCCTCCTCATGTTATACGCTACTAGGGTATGATCCCAGGAGGGCGGGTGAAATAGACCTGTACCCATTTTCGGGCAGTTTGGTCGCTAACCTATCGGCAAGCCTGAAATCGCTTTCTTGGATGGACTTTCCATCCGGTTATGTTATGATAGTAATTATAGGGTCCCTTGATAATCCCAAGGGGCTTATTATTTTATCAGGGGGGAACATTATGCAGTTATGGGCCAAACCTTATTACGTCAAGACGGGCAAGATGTGCTGCAAAGGAGAGGAATACTATGAACCTTAGTCATCGGCAGGCATACAAAGACAGTCTTGTCAAACAACTCACTTACTTCGACGAGCAGAAGTCCGCTTTTTTGGACCATCACTTTCCATACTCCAGCGAGGGACTGAGGGAACGGCAAAAGGTTGACCGATTGTTGGTCCGGTACATGTCTGAGATTGAGCGGATGGTCTCGGCATCTGAGGAAACAACGCTGCAATCAACGGTTTTGATCGGCAGCAAGGTAACGATCAAATATACAAATGACAACGAAACTGAAACGTTGACGATATGCTTTCCAGACCAGACCGACCCCGACGCCGGGTACATTTCCTTCCTCTCCCCGTTCGGCATGCAGCTGCTGCTCGCCTCGAAAAACGAGCGGATCCAGATCGATACGCCCGCAGGTTCTCTGGAGGTATCCATCGAGGAGATACAGTACAGCGAAGGGGAAGGGCTCACATCCGAATAAACGCCGAAATGGCTTCTTGACATCCCCTGGAGGCACCTCTCCCGGGGATGCGCTTTTACCGGTCCTTCAGCAGCGACCCCAGCAGCCTGAGGTTGCGGCTGGGAAACAGGATGTAATTGACCACCAGAGCGATGGGCAAGATCAGCCCGATAATTGATTCGATCACCGCGACCAATCTGGACAAGCCAAAGGGGGTAATATCGCCATATCCGCCTGCGGCCAGTGTCATGCCGCTAAAGTACATGGTACGGGTCAACCCGCTGTACCAATGTCTGGTTTCGGACTGCGGGCTAAAGTGATCCTTCAGGTACCCGAGTCCCCAGATCTCCAGAACGAAGTAGATGCAGGAAAAGAAGAGAATGATATTGAAGTAAAGCAGTACTAAAGCGATCAGATTGTACAGCAGGATGTACAAGTTTTTCCGTTTGGCCGCCATACCCAGCGATTCCTTTCAATGAACGATTACTATAACTTTATTTGGGAATCGGACAAGTATGAATGAAAAAATACTGCTTCGCTTCGTCCTTCAAGTTATTCGGCTGCAAAATGACGAAAAGACGCGGGGAAAACATGAAGTCCCCCGCGTCCATTTTTGCTGACTACACCCTCGCCGGTGCCAGCAATTCCTTCAATACATCGGTGATGATATCCAGACCTTCTTGCAGTTGTTCGTCGCTGATGACAAGCGGCGTCAGGAAGCGGATCACATTGCCGTGGACTCCTGCGCTAAGAACGATCACACCTGCTTCATAGCTGCCTTTGGTCAGGCTGGCAACCAGATCTTTGGCTGGACTGCCTGTCACCGGATCGATAAATTCTACCCCGCACATTGCACCCAAACCGCGCACTTCCGCAATCACCGGGAATTCAGCCTGCAGCGCAGTGAAGTGCCGGCGAATCGCCTCCCCGATTGCTTTGGAGCGATCCAGCAGGTTTTCCCGTTCCATTTTCTCGATGACAGCAAGTGCAGCGGCGCAGCCGAGCGGGCTGCCTCCATAGGTTCCGCCGATTTCACCCGGACTTGGCGCATCCATGATTTCGGCACGGCCGGTTACGGCACTGATCGGCAGACCGGCAGCAATAGACTTGGACATCGTGATCAAGTCCGGCTCGATGCCGTAAATCGTACTGGCAAACATCTCACCCGTACGGCCGAAGCCAGTCTGGATTTCGTCGGCAATAAAGAGAATGCCGTGTTTTTTACAGATTTCATAGACGCCTTTCACGTACGCAACCGGTGGAACAATAAATCCGCCTTCGCCCTGCACCGGCTCCATGATGACAGCAGCGATCTCTTCCCCTGCCACTTCGGTCAAGAGGAAATCTTCAAATTGGCCGACGCAGAATAGCGCATACTCTTCTTTCGTCATCTGTTTTGGGCGATGGAGCGGGTACGGGAATGGCGCTTTATACGTTGCCGGAGCGAATGGGCCCATTTTGAATTTGTACGGCTTTACTTTGCTGGTCAAGGACATTCCCAGCAAGGTACGTCCGTGGAAGCCCCGGGAGAAAGAGACGATACCAGGGCGCCCGGTGTATTTGCGGGCGATTTTCACAGCGTTTTCCACAGCCTCAGCACCGCTGTTCAAGAAAATGCTCTTTTTGGCAAAGTTCCCTGGAGTGATTTGGGCAAGTTTTTCAGCCAAGGCAATATACGGCTCGTACATCGCTACGTTGAAGCATGTATGAATATATTTTTCTGCTTGCTTTTGAATCGCTTCGACCACCTCCGGCGGACAATGGCCGGCGTTAAGCGTGCCAATGGCTCCGGCGAAGTCGAGGAACACGTTGCCGTCGACGTCTTCGAGCAACGCTCCCGAAGCTTTCTCGGCAAAAACGGGCGTAATCATGCTAATCCCTTGAGGAACATACTGCTTTCTTTTCTCGATCAGTTCCTTCGTCTTCGGTCCTGGTACACTGGTAGCTAAAGAGACAAAACGGCGGTTGTTCTTCATCAGACTCATCCTCTTCTTGAAAAGTTTTTCTGCAGATTGGAATACCTACATGACTAGTATATTTGCAATAAGTATGCCAACTATTGCATTACCCGCAGGAAGAGGTTTTCGGTTCCGGTGAAAATACGCATCAATTCATTATTGAATAAAAAGGCGGTTTCGTTCAATTCATAATTGAAATTTCGATTCACTTTTGAATTGAGGTTTAACACCAATCTTCTGCAGCTTCCGCACCGCAGTAGGTTGGCTAATACCCAGCATTTCGGCGATCTCTGCCGTCGTTCGGCAGCGCTCAGCCGCGTAACGTAGCCACTTCTCCTCCACCTGATCGAGCACTTTCTTTAACGAGATGGGCTGAATCTGCTCGACGCCAGGCTGTTGCTCATAGGTCTCGCGAATCTCCCCCGGCAGATGGTTCGTCGTAATCACGTCTTCGTCTACGGTCACCACGAGCCGCTCCAGCAAATTTTCCAGCTCCCGCACATTCCCCGGCCATGCGTAGTGAAGCAAGGCACTCGTCGCCTCCGAATCGAGGCGCTTGCTCAAGCCGTATCGTTCGTTTAGTGAACGAATGACGACCTTTATCAGGGCCGCTATGTCATCCAGTCGCTCTCTCAGCGGCGGGATGTAGATCGGCACCACGTTCAGGCGAAAGTACAGATCTTGGCGAAACGTGCCATCCTTGACCATCTGCTCCAGATTGCGGTTGGTGGCGGCGATCAGCCGAAAGTCAACATCGCGGTAGGTCGTACTGCCGATGCGCTGCAGCCGTTTCTCCTGAATGACTTTCAGCAGCTTGGCCTGCAGCGTCAACGGGAGTTCACCCAGCTCGTCCAAAAACAGCGTACCCTGATCGGCGAGTTCGATGATTCCCTGCTTCCCCGCTTTGCTGGCACCGGTAAAAGCGCCTGCTTCGTAACCAAACAGCTCCGATTCCAGCAGTCCTTCTGGAATGGAGCCGCAGTTGACCTCGACAAACTGCCCGCTCGCCCGTCGGCTGTTGCGGTGTATCTCTTTGGCAATCACATTTTTTCCCACTCCCGACTCTCCGAGCACCAACACGGTAGAGTCGACCACGGAAACTTTTTTAACCAGGCGCTGGACGGCTTTCATCTCTTCACTGACAGCGACAAACCCTTCAGCAGATATGTTTTTCTCCCGCAATTCTTCTATCTCATTTTCAAACTGTTTTAATTGTTGAGTCAGCGTTTCGTATCGGCGCTTCAAGTCCAAAATTTCCGTTAAATCGTGTGAGTAGCTGATGATGGCACTCAGCTCCCCGCTGTCAGACCAGATGGGAAAGGCGGACACCATCAGCTTTTGCCCGCGGTGTGTCTCCTGCATCATCGTCTGCGGTGCCAGCTGGTCTATCACTTTGCGAGTGACAGAGGGAGAGAAGATTCTCTCTTCCTCCAACTGAATTACATTTTTCCCCAATAACTCTGACCGGTCAATCCCGTAGATCTCTTTACACGATTCGCCGACGAGACGAACGTAGCCCTGTTTGTCGGTGACCATCAGATGATCGCGGGAAGTATGAATAATGCCTTGCAATACTTGTTGCATCCATTGCGCTTCGGCGCTTTTCATAAGCCAGATCACCTCCCTTTCTCGCCTGCTCTCGCTCAGGGATATTCTTCTTTCATTATAAAGTTTTTTGGGAGCCGATCCAGTTTTTCTTGGTTTGCCAAATAAACGGGGGAAAACAAAAAAACCTTTGGAGGCTTTTCATCCTCCAAAGGTTTTTGCACATTATTGAAAGACTGGCTCGGCGAATTGGGCTAACTTTTCCTTCGAGCTCTTGTCGACATCGGCGTGCAAGCTGTTGCCGTGGGCGTCCATCGTGACGATGGCGGCAAAGCCTTTCACCCGCAGGTGCCACATCGCTTCCGGGATCCCGAATTCCATCAAATCGACGCCTTCCACTTTTTCAATGCAGTCGGCGTAATACTGGGCGGCGCCGCCGATCGCATTGAGGTAGACGGCTCCGTGCTCTCCCAATGCCTTCAGCGTCTTCGGCCCCATGCCGCCCTTGCCGATGACGGCGCGGATGCCAAATTTCTTGATGATATCGCCTTGATACGGCTCCTCGCGGATACTGGTCGTCGGTCCGGCTGCCTTCACATGCCACTCGCCCGCCTCGTCTTTCAGCATGACAGGACCGCAGTGGTAGATGACGCCGCCGTTCAGATCGACCGGACTGTCGTGATCCATCAAGTACTTGTGCAGCGCATCGCGTCCGGTGTGCATCATTCCGTTGATGATGACGACGTCGCCAACCTTCAAGCTGCGGATCTGCTCCTCGGTAATCGGCGCCTGCAGTACGACTTCGCGCCGCTCCGGCGTGCTCGCTGATTCGGCTGCACTGGTATCCATCGGAACCACTTCGTCTTTGTACAGATACTGCTTGATTTCGCCTGTTTTCGCGTCGAGGCGTACACCCTGACGACGGAACGCCCAGCAGTTGTAAGCGACTGAGACGAAGAAGCTGGCCGGCAGGCGGTTTTCCACGCCGACTTTGCAGCCGAGCAGGGTGGTGTTGCCGCCAAAGCCCATGGTGCCAATACCCAAATCGTTTGCCTTGTCCATGATGTAGGCTTCCAGTTCAGCCAACTGCGGATTCGGGTTCACGTCGTCTACCCGGCGGAACAGCTGATGCTTGGCCAAAGCATAACCGGATGTCCGGTCGCCGCCGATCCCTACTCCGATAAACCCGGCGCTGCAGCCCTGACCTTGCGCCTGGTACACCGCGTGCAAGATGCACTTGCGGATGCCGTCCAGATCG
Source organism: Brevibacillus sp. B_LB10_24 (assembly GCF_046036945.1). Taxonomy (NCBI): domain Bacteria; kingdom Bacillati; phylum Bacillota; class Bacilli; order Caryophanales; family Paenibacillaceae; genus Brevibacillus; species Brevibacillus sp. B_LB10_24. The sequence continues at coordinate 13,743 of NZ_JBJQOQ010000003.1, forward strand.
CGTCCTGCTTTGCCAAGCCCCTCCAGCTCGCAGGGAAGCGAGTACTGGATGTTCTTGTTCTCGCAGCCGCCTCCTTTTAGAATCAGGCGGATCTCGATATCCTCTTCTTCCCACTGTTCAAAGTGAATCACCGGAGTACCTGGACCTAGGTTGTCACCGGTGTTTTCACCTGTCAGCGAGTCGACGGAATTCGTCCGCAGTTTGCCCAATTTGGTCGCTTTGGCCACTGCTTCATGGATCGCTTTTTTAATTGTGATCTGGTTGACGCCGACCGGTGTCTTGATTTCAAAAGTAGGCATCCCGGTGTCCTGGCAAATCGGCGAGACGTTTTCCTCCGCCATGGTAATATTGGTTGCTATGGTGGAGAGAGACAGGGCGGAACGCGTTCCTGCATCTTCCTTGCGCTTGGCTTCATTAATTGCACGGCGCACATCAGGCGGCAGATTGGTTGACGTTTCCGTAATCAATTGAAGAAGACTCTCATTCAACTTTTCCATCCATGACGCTCCTTATTAAGTAGAATCAGTACAAAACGAAACACGATCTATTATACCATATCGGGCAGCATCTTGAACTGCTCCCTGAAACGTTTTCCGCGTTTCCACGTCTCGTCAAATAAGGACAATTTCTTCTACTACAGCAAAACTCCCATCTGTGTTAAGATGAATTATGTCCCTCTACATTTACACTTGGCCCAGCCAAGCATCGTGTGACCATCTCCGCCTGGCGGGCACCCAAATAGAATTCCTTCGACTGGAAAGGATGTGCGCACCCTTATGGGATTGCTGGATTTCAATACCGTTTCGGTTTTGAGCGGTATTGCGGTTGTGCTGCTTGTTGCATTTTTGCGTCTACACTGGCCTTTTCGCTTTCAATACATGGGCTTTTTGTGGAAAAAGAACCCTGACCGCCTGATGCGGTGGCTGGAAAAGTCTTACCAAAAGAACCGTTCCCGTACCGTCGCAATGCTGGATAAGTCGACGTGCGAAATAATGGCAGGCAATTATGAAGGGGCGGAAAAATTCATCGTTGAGGGGCTGACTGCTTGCAAGGAAGCTCCCACTTTGTTTAATCAAGCAATGGTTCATTACTTGTTCTACAATTTGGCCACTGTTTACTTCTACTCCGGAAAGTACGAAGAGGCTCTGGATGTCGCCTTTCGCGTATTTGAACGGGACCGCAGATTAATGGGCGCCCTGGGTGTTGTCATCTGCGCCCATGCCCGGCTGGGCGATGTGCAAGGCGCGATCGAAGCACTCCGCATTTTGCCGAAAAAAAAGGGGCAAAAGGAACTGCGATTGTTCTGCCAGGCAGAAATCTCCGCCGCCAAAGGGGATTACCAGCAGGCAGTCTGGCAGATTAAACAAATCTTTGCCCTTCCCTACTCTCGCACGATGCATTTGCACCAGGGCCAGTTGGAAAAGCGGCTGGAAGAATGGACGAAACAGGCCTCATCCCATGCAGGGTGAGGTCTCTTTCTATGTAGTTACCACTTGCAGCACCTGCCGCAAAAATTCCTGGATCTCCCCTTTTAGTACAGTGCCGTGTCCAGTCGCCAGGTACTCGCTCGGCCAGAGGGAAAGCAGCCGGACCCCCTCGGCAAATCCTTTCACTTTATCCGGATGTTTCTGTTTCCATTTTTTAACAACTTTAAGGAAGGCGCTTCGTCTTTCCGCTTCGTAGCCGATGCCCGCTCCGAGCGGTTCCCCGTAAAAGCTGAGGTGATCCCCTGTAAAGCAAACTTTGCTTTCCGGGTCAAAAAACGCAACGGAGCCTGCCGTATGTGAAGGAAGCTGATGGAAAAACAGGTGCGGCACCTTTCCCTTGCTTCCGGTAAAGGTATGGCCAAACAGAGTCTGGGAGAAATCGTCCAGTTCAAAAAAATCGTCCAGGTGTATCCAATTGTTTCGGGAAGGAAAGATCTCGACGTTTCCGATGTGATCGGGGTGCCGATGGGTGCAGTACACGCATTCAATGGCGTCGTTTACCGCGCCGATCTCTTGCAGGGCCTGTTGGACATAGGAACGATGTTTGCGCAAATTAGTGTCGATCAGTACAAAACGGTTGTCTTTTGCGATCACGTAGTTGTTGATGTAGCTGTTCCAGGCATCCTCATAAGTGAGGATGGCCCAGACGTTTGTGGTGATTTGAAACGTGGTGTGAGTCAAGTTCAGCTCCTCTCCTCTCCCTTATATTCATTCCCTCCACTTCCGCAATCATTGTTTATCTCTCCTATTATACATGATCTGGTGAAAAAAGGCTTCACGAATTCCGCTCGATTCGCGTTGGAGACTTTGGTACTTCAATTATCTGTAGAAGTTCAGGATTCATTCAGACGCTGCCCTGCCATTCCTGAAAAGAAAAAAGGACGCCAGCTCGGTAAAAAAGAGTGGCGTCTTGACCTGCTTCTGGGGTTAGCTTGAAGACGAGGAACAGGCGCAGCGGCCCCAGCGGTGTCCGGAGTAGTGTGAACTGCTGTCCATGCCGTAACACTTCGAGTAGTAATGATACATGCGGTCCCGATGGTGCCTGTAGTGTTTGTAGTACATCCGGTATTTTTTCGGATGGTGGCGGTGCTTGTGGCATTTGTACTCGTAGTACTGCATTTGGTCCATATGGTAGTAGTACTTGTGAATATGGATTTCTACCTCCACTTTCGGTTTCGGCCTCATCGGCTTCTCGTGCTTGGGCGGATTCATCGGCGGCGGCGGGGGTGGCGGATTGATCGGCCGCACCGGCACTTTGTGGTGCTTCGGCGGCGGGTTGGGAGGAAGATTGGGCGGTATGTTAGGCGGCGCCTTATGATGTTTGGGTGGCGGGTTGGGCGGCAGGTTGGGAGGAAGATTAGGCGGTATATTTGGCGGTACCTTGTGATGTTTGGGCGGCGGATTTGGAGGCAGATTAGGTGGTATGTTAGGCGGTATATTGGGCGGCACCTTATGATGTTTGGGCGGTGGCGGAGGCGTTACGGACTCCGGCAGCGGTACCGGTTTTTTATGTTCCACGCGACAACACATCCTTTCTGGTTATTAACACAGTACATGGTATGACATTTACCCCTTGCGAGAAACGACACTTGCCTATTTATCACGAATTGCCTATGCCCTTTTTTTCTTTAACAGCAAATTCTACATTTTATCCTATCGACAAAAGGAAAACCAAGGCCACTGCCTTCTCAGGCGTTCGAGAAAAACGGCGCAGACCCGCAAATGGCCATTGACGTTTGGAGAAGGTGTATTACAATGAAAGGTAAGATCTGAAAAGCGGGGAAGAAAAAAATGCATAGGAAGCGGCATGCCATTGGTAAAAACCGCATATTGGCCCATGTAGAGAGGTTAGGAATTCGTTCCTAACCTCTTCTTTTTTTGGTTCTCTGCTCTGCTAAAGCAACCATGCCGCTGATCAGACACGGTACGGCAGACAAGTTTCTCTGCCGTTTAAGACAAGATAATGTTGAGGAGGAATCAAGATGATTACCTTGCAAGGAGACAAATTGACGATTGAAGAGGTCGCCGCCGTCGCAAGGCAGCATGCGCAGATTGCGCTGACTAACACAGCGGTTGACCGTATCCAGCGTTCGCGCCGGATGGTGGAAAACATGGTAGAGGAACAAAAGGTGGTCTACGGCATCACGACCGGATTCGGCAAGTTTTCCGATGTCCTCATCTCCCGGGAGGATGTCAGCCGCCTGCAGGAAAACCTGATCATGAGTCACGCCTGCGGAATGGGCGATCCCTATCCGGAGGAAGTCGTACGGGCCATGATGTTGCTGCGGGTGAACGCCCTGTCGAAAGGCTTCTCCGGCATCCGGCTGGAGACGATTCAACTGCTGATAGAGATGTGCAATCGCGGGGTACACCCTGTCATCCCGCAGCAAGGATCGCTTGGCGCCAGCGGAGATCTGGCTCCGCTCGCCCACCTCGTCCTGGTCATGCTGGGAAAAGGTTCGGCTGACTACAAGGGGAAACGCTTGCCCGGAGCCGATGCCATGCGTGCTGCCGGATTGTCGCCCATCCGGCTCGAAGCCAAGGAAGGACTCGCCTTGATCAATGGAACGCAGGCGATGACCGCGCTGTTGTCTCTGGCCTTGTACGACGCCAGAATCGCTGTGGAAAGCGCGGAAGTAATCGCCGCGATGACTGTGGAAGCGCTGCGGGGCATCCCGAAGGCATTTGATCCGCAGCTGCAGTCCGTCCGTCCCCATCCCGGCCAGCAAACGACCGCCAGCCGGCTGCTTGCGCATCTGGAGGAAAGCACGCGGACCAGCGGCCAGGGAGAGCTGCGCGTACAGGACGCCTACAGTCTGCGCTGCATCCCGCAGGTTCACGGCGCCGTTCGGGATACGCTGGAATACGTCTGGCAAACCGTACAGCGCGAATGCAACAGTGTGACAGACAATCCCATCTTGTTTCCGGAAACGGGTGATGTGATTTCCGGCGGCAATTTCCACGGGCAGCCCATGGCCTTTGCCGCCGATTTTCTGGCTATTGCCGCAGCGGAATTGGCCAATATTTCCGAGCGGCGGACGGAAAGGCTGGTCAACCCGCAGTTAAGCGGATTGCCCGCCTTTCTGACAGAAAACGGCGGTCTTCATTCCGGTTTCATGATTGCACAGTATGCGGCTGCCTCGATCGTCTCCGAGAACAAGGTGTTGTGCCACCCCGCCTCGGTAGACTCCATCCCGTCTTCGGCCAATCAGGAGGATCACGTCAGCATGGGCACCACAGCGGCCCGCAAACTGAGAACCGTCGTGGACAATGTTTTCCGCGTTCTGGCGATTGAGTATCTGGCAGCGGCACAAGCGCTCGATTTCGGCAAAGGCAAAATGGGCCGCGGCACTGAGCGTGGCTACCAAGAGCTTCGCCAGGTGATCAGCCACCTCGACCACGACAGAGAGATGCACCCGGACTTGGCCAGGGCGGAAGAGCTGCTTAAAGCAGGGAAGCTGGCCTGGATGTTGTGAAACACGGCATAGTTGGGTAGAATAGGATCGACCCAAAAAGAGATAACCGATATTATGACAGGAGATTGGAGAGAATCATGCAAGCAAAACCGATAAGTGGTTCCCGGACCTACATGACCGACATCGTCTTCCCGCCGGATACCAACTTTCACGGCACGATCTTTGGCGGGAAAGTCATGGCCTACATCGACAGGATCTCCAGCATCGCCGCTATGCGCCACTGCCGCCAAAGTATCGTCACAGCATCGACGGACAGCCTGGACTTTTTAAACCCGATCCGCGTCGGACAGGCGATTAGTCTGGAAGCGTTTGTCACGTGGACACACAAAACATCGATGGAAATTTTCGTAAAAGTGGAGTCCGAAGACCTGTTAACCGGCACGCGGCTGTTAACGGCCACTTCATACCTGACCTTCGTTGCTGTCGACAAGGATGGGAAGGCCATTCCCGTCCCGCCCGTCTACCCGGAAACAGAAGAAGAGAAGTTCCACTTTAACAGTGCTCCCGAACGCTACCAGCTTCGCCAGCAGCGGCGCGCCCACCGCAAGGAACACCAGCAGTTCTACGCTCCGAGCCAGATGAGATAAAAAGCAAAAAAGAGGGGGCCCCAAAATCCCAGATTTTTAGGCTAAGGGATCCCCTCTTTTTAACCAAAAAAACAAGAAAACTGTTCTCCACCAGAAGGGAACAGTTTTCTTCAAGTCCATCCATGCTTACGAAAAGAAGCAACCCAAGAGTCGAAGCAAACAAACGGTCAACGCCAACTGGGGAGCAAAATTCGATTTGCTGACATCAGCGTTAGCCACAGCAAAACAACATAAAAAGCAGCTGCTTACATTACTCGCTTTGATAGACGATTTTTCCATCCATCACGGTCAAAACGACTTTGGCATCCTTGATCCCGTCGGCCGGGATGCTGAACAGATCGCGATCGAGCACCGCTAGATCGGCGAACTTGCCTTTTTCCAGCGTGCCCAATTCGTGCTCGCGATGGACGCCATACGCCCCGCCGAGCGTGTAATACCGGATAGCATCGGCAAGCGAGATCGCTTCCGCTTCATTCCACTGTGCCTGCTCGGCATAATCCATCCGCGTAACGGCACGATGCAGCCCCAGCATCGGATTGATCGGCGCAACCGAGAAATCGCTGCTGAAGGCAAGCGTCGCGCCCGCATCCTGCAACGTTTTGCAGGTGTAGCAATACGCCGATTTTTCTTCGCCGATCGGCTTCAGGTAACCCTCGGCTGGTATCAGAGCCAGATGCACCGGCTGTATGGAGGCGATAACGCCCAACTCTTGGAATCTGGAAATATCAGCGGGATTGATGACCTCCACATGCTCCACGGCATGCCTGAGATCGTTCGTTTGATTTGCTTTTTTCGCTTCTTCAAAGGAATCGAGCGCAAGCCGGATCGCCCTGTCCCCAATCGCATGCAAGCGGACTTTGAAGCCTTCCTTGTCTGCCTCTGCCACCCACTTCTTGATATCCTCCTCGGGGAACGCCGGTTCTCCGTGTGAGTCCGGCTTATCCCGATACGGCTCTAGCATATAGGCTGTATGGCCGGTCACAACCCCATCGACGAATTGCTTCAGCCCGCTCATTTGCAGCTTTTCCGAGCGAAATTCCTCGCGCAGCGCTTTTGCCCGCTTGATGTCCCCATTCAACGGCGGATAAAAATGAATGCGCGTCGTCAGCTTTCCTGCTTCATCGAATGCTTTGTATAAGCCGTAATCATCCAAGGCCTCATTCGCCCGACTCCCGTACAAATCATCCACAGAGGTGATTCCATATTTGGCGGCGTGTACCAAAAAGCCTGCGAGCAAGGCTTCCTGTTTTTCGCGGGGAAAGGCGAATGCAATTTTTGTGATGAGCGCCATCGCCGATTCGTGCAAAATGCCGGTTACATCCCCCTTTTCATCTTTGTCGATGATGCCAAAGTCTGGCGCAGGTGTGGATTCGTCGATTTGTGCTCGCTCAAGTGCACAACTGTTGACCCATCCGTAGTGCGCCTCCACATTGAGGAGAAAAACAGGTCGATCGGGCAAAAGGCGATCCAATGAGCTTTTATGTGGGTCCTGCTTGCTCTCCCAAGCGTTCCGGTCCCAGCCAAAGCCGATGATCCATTCGTCTTCAGGGTGAAGATCGGCGTATTCCTTCACCTTCGCAGCCGCTTCTTCCTCCGATTTGGTGTCACCGAGCTTCACGCAGAAGTTCTCGATGAGACTGCCCATCATGACATGAAGATGGGCATCATGGAATCCGGGTACAATCAATTGATCGGTATACGTCAGCTCTTTTGTGTTATCGCCCTGGTAAGCACGGCTCTCCTCGATCGGGCAGACATCCACGATTTTGTTGCCGCGAATAATGACAGCCGCTTCCTCGGGCTGGTTTTGCAAGCCGGTGAACACTTTGTTTCCTTTCACAATCAAATCTGCTTTCATGTGTATCCTTCCTTCCATGTATGAATTAGGCTGCATCGATCTCCATTTGTGGCGGCTTTTGCCTGAAGCATTTTGTCAAAACAAGGAGATAGATGAAACCGATACAAAACCAGATGATTCCAAGCATAATTGAATAGGAGTCCAGACTGATTAACAGATAAAGATCCATCACAGTCCCGATGATCGGAAAGAGCAGATTGCGGAACAGACTCCAGCCTGCACGTTCTTTTTTATGGACAAAGAAGTGCAAAATAACTGAAATATTTACACAACTAAAAGCGAGAAAAGCGCCAAAGTTGATGAGTGATGCCGCCGTTCCCAGCGTCATAAACAGTGCCAACAAGCCGATCAGACTCACGAGCAAGAGGTTGAAAATGGGTGTTTTCCAGATTGGGTGCAGGTAGCTAAACATCTTCCGTGGCAGCACGCCGTCCCGCCCCATCGAATAAAGCAGGCGTGCGACGCTGGCATTGGAAACCATCGCAGAGCCAAAAGTACCGGTAGTGATCATCACGAGAGCGAAGGTAGCCAAAAAGTCGCCACCAATGTATTGAATAACGACAAAGGCTGCTGAATCAGGATCGGGAAAGGATGCATAATCAGGATAGTTGATTTGAGAGAGATAAGACACGAGAATGAAAATGAAGCCTCCGACCATCGTCACGATCAACACCGCTCGCGGAAGCATTTTTTCCGGATTCTTTACTTCTTCGGCAAATGTCGTAACCGAATCGAACCCCAAAAAGGAAAAACAGAGAAGCGATGCACCAGCAATAATCGTAGAGAAGTTTGTTCCTTGCTGGTAAAACGGAGACAGCGAAAACAGGTGGAAAACGCTTTGGTTGGTCATCATGTGCCTGATCGACAAAAAGCAAAATATCACGATAAACAGAATTCCGATAAGATTGATCAAAAGATTGACATTAGCTGCCAGCTTGATACCTCTGATGTTGATGACGGTAACGATCACGAGCATCAGCAAGATCCACACATACTCGGGCACCGACGGAAATCCGGCATGCATAAAGCTGGCAAAAACCAAGTAATTGACCATCGGGATAAACAGGTAGTCAACCAGAATACTCCAACCGACCATGAAACCAACGGAAGGAGAGATTGCCTTTTGGGCATAAGTATAGGCCGAGCCGGAAATCGGGTAAGCCTGGGCCATCTTTCCGTAGCTAAGTGCAGTGAAAAGCATTGTAACTAATGCTAGAATGTAAGCGGCGGGCACCATCCCATGCGTCAGTTGGGCAGCAATTCCATACGTGCTGAATACAGTGCCCAGGGCCATGAAAGAGATTCCGAACAAGACAAGCGGTGCAATAGTCAGCGTTCGTTCCATGCGGGTGTTTTCCAACAAGCGGGTGTTTTCCAATACGTATTCCTCCTTTAAGAATGTGGATCGCTTTTCTCAGGGCAGGAAGCCGCGATGTAAACGCTTTCTCGTTTACCTGACTTAAGCGCAGCCGCTTCTGCCCTACTTCGATCTTTATCAACTGTGTAAAGGTTTCCATTAATAAAGATCAGTTCCTCCGTTTGATTCGAGTTATTATTCGCTAGTGTATTCCCCGAAAATACCGAACTAAACAGCAAAACTACTAATCCTTTGATGAAACCTATTCCGAAACAGACCTCATCAAAGCGGATCGTTGTAAGAATTTCACCGTTATTTCCCCGCTTTTTTGCGGAACCATGTCACGGCTGCATAACTTGCAGGCCTCATCACTGCAGTAAAGAAGTCCTTTTGTTGTTTTCCGGCTCGTTAGGATCTCCACATGATAGAGACCGGGTTTCGGCATCACATATTTGCGATCGATTTGGAATGACTGATTAGGAGATTCAGCGAAAGCTCCACGAATTTCATAATGTTTACCTAAATAATGTGGGATCAGATGAACATCGCCGACTCTGATCAGTTTGCGAATAAGTGTGGAACTAATTTTTTGATTACTTTGTGTCTTTTTAGTAATGACGGTTACTTCAAATAAACGATCTTTGCTGAAATGCCGTAAGTATTCAACATCCCCTTGAGCCTTATGTCCAAAAGTGAAGTCAAAGCCAACAACAATATGTTTGGCGTGAAGACCAATAATATATTTCCGGATAAATTTATCGGCAGGAATGGAAGCAAAGGAACGATTGAATGTTACAACAAATATTTTGTCGGTACCAAAAGTAGAGATTCTCTGCAGTTTTGAATCAAGTGGAGTGATATATCTCCAATCGGTCTCTCGTTTAATGATCTCATTGGGATGCGGGTCAAAAGTCATCACTGTGAACTTGAGCCCCTTCTTTTTAGCAATTGCTTTCGCCTGTTGAAGTAATGATTGGTGACCTAGATGAACACCATCAAAGAATCCCAATGCCATGACGTGATGCTCATTCATTGCTATTGCAACATCCGGTGAGTGTGTTATGTATTCAATTTCCAAGTTGCACCACTCTCCCCATTAAGCAAATCATTTTTTGAATACTGTATTGTGTATACACTATGTAACCGATCATTATCGGTGGATAGAATGGGTGAAGGCCAAGGACATTCTCAGGGAAGAAAGATGCAGACGGAAAATCAGGCAGTATCTAATGGCAATGTGATAATTGAATAGTCTGATTTCCGTTTCGAATTCAAACCTTTCGCTGAGTATCCTTGATTTGTTATTACAATTTCGCAGTAACCTCATTCTGACTTAAGGAATTTTCAAAATGCCCCTGCTCTTTGGGGTTGCGTAAAAGCGAAACCGAGATAAAAGAGGCTACGCTTAGAACGCACGCAAAGACAGCAAGTGGAACCCAGGAATTATTGTAAGTACTTAACAAGAAGGTTGCGACAATTGGTGCTGTTCCTCCAAATAAAGCCGAACCTGTTTGATAGCCAAGGGTTATTCCTGTGTAACCCACATTCGTATGAAACATTTCAGAGAACATTGTTCCGATAATGCTTGCAATCGAAGACCAAAAAATCCCCAGGGCCATAATCGAAACGGCATATACCCAAAAAACAGACTTTAACGAAAGCAAGTAATAATAGGGGAAAGAAAAGATAGCAAGAGCGAATGCCCCTAGCAGGAAAACACGCTTACGTCCAATTTTGTCAGATAAGATTCCCATTAATGGAATACAGATCGTTGTAACGAGGGTAGCAATGGTGATGACATTTAACGTTGTCGTTCTTGTAAAGCCGATATTGGTAGCATAGCCGATAAAAAATGTAGTAAATAAATAGAACGGTCCTACCTCTACACATTTGGCCCCTAATGAAATCAGAACGGCTCTCCAGTGATGGCGGAGTACAACAAAGAGAGGAATTTTCACTACATTTCCTTTTTCTTTTTCTTTATTGAAAGCCTCCGTTTCCCCAAGCCCCATCCGTATCCACAGACCAACCACTACTAAAAGTGCACTCAGCAAGAAAGGAATTCTCCAGCCCCACGATAAAAATTGCTGATCGGGTAATAAACTCATTAGTGAAATAGAGAATGTTCCAATTAACATACCGAGCGGGATTCCCATAGCCGGAAAGCTTCCAAAAAAGCCTCGCTTTTCTTTTGGTGCAGATTCAACCGCCAGCAGAACCGCCCCTCCCCATTCTCCACCAAGCGCAACCCCTTGAACGAGACGCAGGGTCACAAGTAGAATCGGTGCCAAAACTCCAATGGTACTATACGTTGGTAATAATCCAATACATACAGTAGAAATTCCCATTAAGACCAGAGAGATGACAAGCGTATTTTTTCTGCCAAATTTGTCACCCATATGGCTAAAAATAAGACCACCTAGAGGCCGTACGAAAAAGGTGACGCCGAAAGATGCATAGGCAAGCAACAAACTCACAAAAGGATTATCGCTTGGAAAAAACAATTTGTTAAACACAAGTGAAGCAACTGTTCCATAAAGAAAGAAATCGTAGAATTCGATCGTGCTGCCAATTAAAGTAGCAAACAGCACTCTTTTGGATTTTACAGCAGGTTGTCCTTCCCTTTTCATAAAATGCCTCCTCAAGCCTTGTACCGATTGTTATGGACCTTGATCAAGGGTGAGCTCTGTTAACGAAATAACCCTCCCATCTGGAAATAGGCATCTTGTTTTTGCGTGTGAATTTCCAAATAGGAGGGATCTTGATTTACGTTACATTACTTGACGTAATAACGAACTTCAAAAATTTTGCAGCCATTCGGAGATTTCCACGGCCCGTGTTTCATCCCTGGAGGGCGGCATGCCACCATTCCTTGCGTAAACTCTTCATTTAATTCCAAATCGATAATGGATCCTTCAATAATATAAAGCTCCTCCCAAAAATCATGAAGTTGAACACCATTCGGGGAAGTATCCGTACCTGGTTCGAATTGCAGGATGCGCGTTGCTACATTCTTTTCCGGATCTAACGCAATTATTCTTTCTGTAAGTCCATTAACACTACTGAATGGTGTTGCTTCAAACTTGCGATAATCGGTAAATTCCAACTCTGGCTTTGCCATCTTTATTCCTCCTCAGCGTCTTTTAATAACTTCATGTTGTATTTTAATTGAATCGTGTTGCCATTTTTCGGGTCACGAAGCTCGGCAACGAAGGTTCCCCCGTAGAGGAATGTTCCGGTATGTAGTGGCAAAGTCCCACAGAATACGGCCATTCCCTTGCTCTCATAATCGCGTTCACGCAAAATTTGGAGCAGCTCGTCCGGGTTCAGAAAACTTCCTAATTTCCCCTTCTGATATTCATGCCGAACCCCATCTTTGATTATCCAACTCTCCATCTCGATTTCATCCCAGTAATCCCTGACCTGGTCTAACGGCCATACTTGGGAAGAAACTGGCTTTAAGCAAACTTGCTTCGATTTTTGAATCGAGGTCGCTTCCAACACCCGATCCGTATGATCGCTGCCGAGCCCCAGATACCATACTCCATTCACATCCAGTAATACAGCCTCGGCTTCGCCACTGCTATGGTTGTGAACGACAGTAATTTCCTCGGTCACCTGCATAAGTTCCGGCGTTAGGTCGTAAATCATCGGAACACGTGGCGGAGCCGGGATTCCCAGTTCTTTTAGTTCGTCAATATGCTGCTGAACAGCCTTTTGGTCTTTTCCTGTATAACCAGCAATAATCAATCTGGTCGGTTTCCATTGCAGCTCGATCCCATTGCTATAAATTTGCATATGTAATGTTTTCTCTCCTTACTGAGGATTTAAGTCAATACCCGGTGTTTCAACTGCGGGAAAGTCTCTCTGATGTGTTGGATTTGCTTCAGATTGATTTCCGCTTTCACAATTGTCTCCTGCTCTCCCCCTGAGGCGATAACAGTACCCCACGGGTCGACTACCTGGCTGTGACCTCCTAAGAAAGTGCCTCTGGTGGTACCGGCACAGTTACTGGAAATCAAATAACACTGATTTTCTAAAGCCCTGACCTGATTAAACAGGTTCCAGTGCATCAGACGTCGATGCGGCCAAGCGGATGTCACCAGCAGCAGCTCGGCTCCCTGATCAACCTGCCTGCGGAATTGTTCGGGAAATCGCAAATCGTAACAGGTAGCCAAACCCACTTTGCCGAATTTTGTATCTACCACCGTAACCTCGTCCCCACGGGTTAATAGTTTCCCTTCGTCCGAGCCGTAACGGAACAAATGTATTTTACGGTATGTTGCGATCCGGTGTCCTTGCGGGTCATACATCACGCTTGTGTTATAAAGATTCTCGCCGTCTTTTTCAACAAAACTTCCGGCAAAAAGGTAAGTTCCCAATGCCCTCGCTTTTGCGGAAAACGTCTCATCAAAATGCCCGTCTATCGGTTCAGATTCCTCCAGATACCGCTCGAAGGAAAAGTAGCCGGTTGCCCAGATTTCCGGCAATACAAGCAGATCGTATCCCTCCAGCTCGTCAAGCATCGATCCGACTCTATGGATGCGCTGTGCTTTCGTCTCATCGTCCTTGATTTCAACTTGAACGGATGCAACTTTCATATTGGTTCACTTCCTTTTTCAATTTTCAGTTGGCCCTATGGGTTTGGAAGTTCGTACGAATCCAGAAAACGATTTACGAGATCAACTGCTTCGTGATAACCGTAGTTTCGAAATGAGTATCCTTTCACTACGAACGGCGCCCCGTTATAAAACATTTCGTACTGTTGATGGCGTCCACCGAATTCAGAACCAATAATATCCCAGGCTAATTTAAATAATTGAATTTTTTGTGTTGAATCAGCGTTCCCACTGCGGATGTATTTCTTGATGTCTGCTGCCGTGTTAGGATTGATAAGTTCTTTGTAAGTAGACGGTCCTTGCAGGACTCCGCCTCCCGCTAATTCGCGCAAAATTTTAATGACACTGGAATAGATCGTATCCTGCATACCGACAATACCGTACAGGAAACGAGGATTGGGACGAACTACTCCATTTTCGTCATGTAGACAATGGTATTCGGAAGCGAGCATCATCCCTTCCACACATGATGCAACAGAGGCAAGTTCCCCTAACTTTTCCTGCACTTGCGGGAATTTATCAGTCCCGTTCATTTCTGCGATTTTCCGTGCAACACCGATTACAAATTTCAGTTTTGTGGCAAAGCGGATTTGTGCCTGGTTATTACCAAGCGCGTGTGCCGGTGTCTCGTGGAATTGCGCCCGAACGATATCTATATTTTTGTAGATGAATACATGCTTCCATGGAATGAATACATCGTCAAATACGACAAAAGAATCACTTTCATCAAACTGCGTCGACAGTGGATAATCGAAAGTGCTAGGTTTGTTTTGCGCATAGCTCGGGCGTGCATACAATTTCAGCCCAGGTGCGTCCATAGGTACGGCAAAAGAAATGGCGTAGTCTTCGTCTCCCGGGCGAAGCGGGGAAATAACACTGCAGAACAAGTAATCGCTTACGGCAGAGCCAGTTCCCAACATTTGCGAACCGCGAATAACAATGCCATCTTCGAGTTCTTCATATACGGCCATGGCCACATATTTTTCATCCAATTCATGTGCTGCCTTACTGCGATCGACCTGCGGCGGAATGATGACATAAGACACATAAAGGTCATTGTCTCTTACTTGCTTATAAAAGTTGACAATATTGTCCTTAAAACATTGGCCTCCCCGTTCAAATACGTGGGATGCGCCAGCAAAACTTGCCAGAAAAGCTGCAACGTGATCGGGACTACGGCCTACAAAACCACATGTGGCTTCTGCCCATTTACTGATAGCCTCTCTTCGTTCTTTCAGATCCTCACGACTTCTCGGAATCATATAAATTTTGTTGGCGATCGTGCCGTCTTCCGTCACATACGTCATATTGCTTTTCTCATCTGCAGAGATGTCGTAAAGTTTTGCCACAGTATTGATAATCCCGGTAAATGCGGGATGATTTGTTACATCCTGTACACGTTCTCCGTCAATATAAATACAACGGTTATTCTTCAGCGAATCAATATACTGCTGTCCTGTTCTCATGTCGCCACATCCTTCAGGATAATTATTTCATAATTAGTGTTATGTATTGTGTATACACAACAAGCGGTAAAAAACTCTTTCCGGAAGTTTGAATGATGATCAGCTGTAGATGATGTCCCTAACTTCTTTATCGAGCTTTTTAGCAAGCTCAGCATTATATGTTTTGATAAATGACGGTTCCGTGACGACCTTTCCGCCATAAAAGATAATGTCCCGAACCTCTTGAACATCCACTTCAAGAATAGCTAGTTTGAGAGTGGTCCCCTCTGTCTGTCTATTTTTTATCGCTGCTTTACCAACGATGGAGTATACGCTTTCAAGACCGATAAAAGTAAGAACTAACCTGGGATCATTCTCCAAAATGCTCACAAATTCAGATTTGGCATCGATTGCAAAGCGAATCTTCCTCTCATTAATGGCATACACCCAAGATAATGCAGTAGTGTAGACCCTTTCGCTTTCCTTATGTATAACGTTTAGTAGCACGATTGTACTTCCCTGAATCAGAGAAACCATATCCTGGCTTAATTCTTCAACAGGTTTACCCATGTATTCAATCCCCCTGCTTCATTGTGATAGATTCGTTCGTTTTTAATCGGATACGCTGATGCCATCCTTCCATAGCTATGTGCTATGAACAGCATAGCCACTAATGCTAGAATATAAGCTGAAGGCACCACTATTTGCGTTATCTGTGCTATAATCCCATAAGTGCTAAAGACAACCAAAGTTAGCGCGCGTTCCAAGCGAAATCTTCCAATAGGCGTTCCTCCTTCTGTATGATGTGGTTATTCTTTTTTGTGGTGAGGAGCAGCCTTTTAACCGCTTTCCTTCCTGACTGTTCAAAAAGTCTGTGAATTTTCTAGCTCCATATTAGTAGGTGGACTTATCTATAGGGCAACCACCTATTTCGAGCCGTTTTCGCGAAAAGCACGGAGTATACTCTAGGGAGGGACTAACCATATGAGAATAGGTTTGTTCGCAAAGAAATTTAACGTCTCCATCGATACGATCCGCTATTATACCAACTTAGGCTTTTTAATCCCGATCAAAAAGGAATCCTACTATGAGTACGATCAGACATGTGAAGACGATATGACCTTCATTACTCAATTGAAATCGCTTCACTTCACGTTAAATGAAATCGACAATATCCTGAAGGTGAAGCGTGTTACGTTATTACGCGATCCCGACGATTGGGAAAGGTTCGTGCAGCTGTTAGAAACCAAGAAGGATGAGCTGACGGTGGAAATCGCGAAGCTGTATGAGGCCATGGCAAATATCGATTCGATTATCGATTCGGCCCCCCACAAAAAAGCAGAAAAGACCGTGACAGGCATTTCCATCTCACTCATCCCCTTGCTGCGCTGCCCTGTCTGCTCCGGTTCCTTCCAATTGCAAAATACGCTCATTCTGCAAGAATGCATCGTGGATGCCTCCGTCCATTGTGAATGCGGCTATCAAGCCCAGATTGACAACGGAATCTTGTACGCACCCAATCTGGATGATTCGATCCAGAACGGGGCCTACCTGTACGAACCGAAAACCGTAAGTGAAGTAACCACCGATCTCACCCGGTTGATGGAAAAAAGCGGCAAGTTTATTTACCAGCTACTGAAAAGTTATCCCTTGACTAACAGGGTTATTTTGGAGCCAAGCATCGACACGTTTGTCCTTCTGCCCAAATACCTTCATTTACTTCAGGATGACGCCTTGTATATTTTTTGCGGCAGCAACCAGGAAATGGTAGAGAAGCTGAAGGGAAAAATCACGTTCATCAATCCCAAGTTAAAGGTGCTCTACATCGTCAACACATCGCTGCATTTGCCGATTTCGTGCAATAGCGTGGACTATATTATCGATAGCCTGTCGTTCAACGACTACGCGCTATTTAATCCAGTCTTTCCACTTGCCAAGCTCAACCGGTATTGCAAAGACGAAACCACTATTATCGGAATTTTTTCGCATTACAAAAACGGTGCGAAATCAATTCAAAAAATGTACGAGATGTATCCGAATGCTTTACCGTTAAACTTTGAAAAAGGATTTATCCAAACCCATATGGAAGGGTACGACTTTGAACTGATTGAAACGATTTCGATTGGTGAAACCAAGCAACCGGGGATTTATATCGAGCATCATGTCGGGGAGGAAAGCTTTCACGTTGTAGGGTATATCGCCAAAAAAAAGGGTGTCCCAAAAGCCTAGATTTTTAGGCTAAGGGATACCCTCTTTATGAAAGTGAAGCAAGACGGTGCCATTGTCAATAAGGCTGCGTATATGATCATTGGGACTGATCTTGATGGCAACAAGGATGTAATTCGGCGAGAGCGCGTCTGCAAAGTTCTGGATGTATTTTTCCCTGACCGGGTTGGTCAGCACCTAAAGTAACGATGGTAGTTACATAAATGTATTGACAGACCCTCGGCCTCTTTCTTATCGCTCAATCACAAGCTCCGCCTCGGTGCCGAAGATGCGCAGCTGGCCGCCGTCCAGCATCCCCAGATCTTCTTCCTCTGCAGGGATTTCCATCAGCAGTTCGAGCACTTCCTCTCCCTCTGCCTCAAAGAGCAGGAACAGATCTTTTCCTGCAAAATCCCCCTCAGACAAGGACACCTGTTTCAGCACCGCCTGAAACGCTGTTACGGTCTCGTCTTCCTCTTCACCCTCCCACTGGGTAAAGGTGACTTGTGCGGGCCTGTCTGCAAATTGCTCCTGCAGCGTATGCAGCAGCTGCTGATGCGTCTGGATTTCCATTGCGTCCTCCTCTATTTCACTGCCAAAATGCACACGTACTTGTTTGTGCTGGTCTCTAGCGACTGGTCGAACGTCTTGAATCCGGCTTCCCGGTAGTACTGTTCCAATTCTTCGGGGCGGTAGCAGTGGTGGTAGAGTGAATTGCGGTAGAATTCGCCTTCCCCCTGCAGGTAGGAAGCGAAGAACACACCGCCTGTTTTCAAAATGCGCCGCACCTCCTGCAGCGTTTGTTGCAGGTCGGCTGTCGTCACATAGAAAAGCGAGCCGTTCGCCCATACTCCGTCAAAGCTGTCCGGCGCAAACGGCAGTGCGCGAAAATCCCCTTGCCAAAAGGGAACGCCCTCGACGAGCCGCTTGGCCTCCGCCAGCATCACTTCGCTGATATCCAACCCCTGCACATCCAACATGTGCCGCTTCAACCGCAGGGAATCTATCCCGACTCCGCAGCCTACGTCGAGCACGCGTCCGCCGGCCAATAACATTTGAAATCCTGGCAGTGCCAGCTTCGCCATATGATCCAACTCTTCCACTTCGGTGGCAGACGTTCCCAGCCGATCAAATGTCTCTTTATTTTGGTTGACGTAGTCGCCCATATCCTCCAAGGGATGGTACTTGCCCACCCCTCTTCCCCCTTCCCAACGGTACTTCTCTTATCTTACCATCTTTTTGCACATTTGTTACCGGCATGCTGCGCTTTTTGCCCGAAGGCTCGAAAAAAAGCACCAGGATCGGTGCTTTTAGATTGCTTCTGTGACCGCTTGTGTCAGTCGGTTTATCTTTTGTGCCAGGGCAAAGTCCTTCCCCGTCAATCCGTTCGCGTGGCTGGTAGACAGTGTGAAGGTAATGTCCGAACCCTTGATGTTGACCTCCGGGAGATGATCCTCTCCTTCCATGTAATCGGCAAGCCTTTTGACCATTCGGAGGGCAGACGGAAAGTCAGGATATGAGAGCGTACGAATCAGTGCCTGCTTGTTCTCCGTTAAGTGCCAGCCCGGAACTTTGTTCAAGTAACACGAAATCTGTTCGATCGACAGTTTCGCCATGCCATCCATCTCCCCTGCGGTCGACGTTAAGATAATTCTATCCTATTCAGCGACCGCAGCGGATAGTCACAACAATTGAACGATCGGGGAGGCCTAATCTTTGACGGCGAAAAAAATCATCCGCGGCGATTGTTCTTGATTGTAAGGGGAGTATGTATAGTCACCGTACAGCTGCATGAGGCGAAAGCCCGCCTGCTCCAGCATGCCGATGATCTCTGCCGCTTCAAACAAGCGGACCTGCTCCATATAGCAGCGCGGCTCGGCTGACTCCGGATCGCGTATGACGATCTCCTTCTTGACGTAGCCGCCTTCGATCCAGCGTTTTTCATCGATCAGCAAGCCGTTGATTTCCCGCTCTGAAGCCGGGACCAGATGAGCCCGCACATAAGCGGGGTTCAGGTAGTCGATCAAAACTTCTCCGCCGGCCTTCAGCGCCCTGACCATATTTCTCACCACGATGGCGCTTTCTTCATCGGTGTCAAAGTAGCCAAAGCTGGTAAACAAATTGACGACGATATCAAATTCGTTCTCGAACGGGATCTCCCGCATGTCGTATTGTACGAAACGAAGATTGGGGTATGGATTGTGTTGTTCCGCCAGGGCCAAGAGCACCGGTGACAGATCAACGCCAACCACTTCGTAGCCGCGGCGCGCCAGAGCCCGCGAGTGACGCCCGCTGCCGCAGCACAGGTCGAGCACCCTTCCTGTATGTTTGATCGGCAAATTTTCCAGTAAATTGCCAATCTCCCGATCCGCTGAGGCTTCGTCGCGATGCTGGTACACCAGCAAGTAATCCTCACGAAAACTCTGTTCAAACCAAGCATCTCCCATTACCTATCTCGCTCCTTGGATTCAGGTTCATTTTTCCATTATACCATACCTCTCCAGTCCATCCTCTGCCCGCTGCAGCTGGCGCGTATGATGACGGCTACTCTCGTGCAAACTGTTGAGAGCAGTCGTTTCTCGCTTTGCTGTATTCGGCTGCTCTACCAATACTCCCCGACGAGAGGATTGCGATGAGAGCTATCTGGCACGGCCTGAAAAAGGTGGAACTGTATGAGTGCGTAGGACTTCTCTTCTCCTTGTCCGCTCTCGCTGTCTTTTTTTTGTACGCCGATCTGGCAGATTTGAAGCAGCAAACACAAAATTGGCATTGGCGCCCGGTTCGCTGGGTTTGGGATGTCTACCGGGCCTTTTTGCCGAAAGCTTTTGGCGCCTGTTTGGCGCTGCTCCTGGCCGTGGGCTGGTGGAAGTACCGGGACCTGCGGTGGGGAGTGCGCCACACGTTTATTCTGACGCGGCTCGTACTGCCATTCTGTCTGCTCTTGTTCGTCTACCGCGTGCTCAATTTTTACGTCCCGCTTTTCTCGCCACAAGACCGGGATGACTGGCTGCTTCATGCCGACCGCTGGCTCTTCGGGGTACAGCCAACCGTCTGGCTGCAGCAGTACGTTCACCCGCTGCTGACGGATTACTTCAGTTTTGTGTACATGGCCTGGTTTCCGCTGATCTTCGCGACGATGGTGCTGCTGCATTTTTGGTCGAAAAAAGCCGTAACCGAATATACAGCCAGTGTGCTGTTTACCTTTTATCTCGGGTATTTCTGCTATTTGCTCATTCCGGCTGTCGGCCCCTACTATACCCTGCAGCAATCCTACAGCATCTCGCTGGCCGGGGGGTTGGTCACGGCAGCCCAGCACAGCCTCGTACTGCCGGGGGACCTCAAAATCCCCCGCGATGCCTTTCCCTCCCTGCATACAGCCGTCTCGTTCGTGATGCTATACTTTATCGCCGTCTATCGGCCCCGCTGGCTTTGGCTGTACATGCCGCTTGTCATCAGCATTTTGCTGTCAACGGTCTATTTGCGCTACCATTACGTCGTTGACGTCATTGCCGGGATCGCATTGGGGCTGTTCACCAGCGTCTTTAGCGGCACCTGGTGCCGAAAATGGCGAGAGCTGCTGAGTCCGCAAGAATAGCACCGGCGATGGGCTAGCGGCGCAGTTCCCGAAACGTCCTGAACTTGTCCGCCACCCATGACAGAACCAGTTCCATGGAGCTGCCGGAGCCGAGGGCATCGTATTCGTTGATGCTGATCCGCAAAATCGGACAGGCGGAAAAACTGTCGATCCACCGCTCGTAATGGTGATACAAATCCTCCCAGTAGGAAATCGGGGTCTGCTGTTCCGCCGGCCGTCCCCGCTCTCTGACACGCTGTACGACTTCCTCAAAGCTGCCCTCCAGATAGATCAGCAGATCCGGATGGGGAAAGTAAGGCGTCATGACCATGGCTTCGAACAGCCTGGTATATGTATCATAGTCTTCATCAGACATATGCCCCTGTTCGTGCAGCATTTTGGCAAAAATCCCTGTGTCTTCGTAAATAGAGCGGTCCTGCACAAAGCCGCCTCCGTAGTCAAACATCCGCTTTTGTTCTTTAAAGCGTTCAGCCAGGAAGAATGTCTGCAAATGGAAGCTCCAACGGTCCAAATCTTTGTAAAACCGGTTTAAATACGGGTTGTTGTCCACTTTTTCCAGCGAAACGCGAAAGCCCAGCTGATGGGCCAGCGCCCGCGTAAAAGTGGACTTGCCCACACCGACGGTTCCGCTGACCGTAATCACGGCATTGGCCGGAATTCCGTACTTCTCACATAGTTGGCTGCCTGAGTACTTCGACATCGTTGCATAACTCCTTATGGATCTCGCACTTGTGATCCCGATCATTTTTCCAAATCTCTCACTATTCCGGCAGCCAGAATAATGGCTCACATGCTGCCTGCCAAACGACTTTCATTTTACCATGCTGACAGGGGATTTGTCGAAGCAGCTAGAATCCGCCAATTCCGATATGTTATAATGGAATAACATATATCTTCTGACAAAGGTGCGATAACTATGAAAATAGCAGCCCACATGGGGGAACTGATCGGCCGGACACCCGTTGTTCGATTGCGTCGTCTGGTGAGCGCCGAAATGGCTGATGTCTATGTAAAATTGGAGAAGTTCAATCCCAGCGGCAGTGTCAAAGACCGCGCGGCATACAACATGATCGTCACCGCAGAAGCCAGCGGCCAATTGAAGCCCGGGGCGACGATTATCGAGCCGACCAGCGGAAATACGGGAATCGGGTTGGCGATGGCTGCGGCCGTCAAAGGCTACAAGGCGATCATCGTCATGCCGGACACGATGACCCGTGAACGCATCCAGCTGCTGCAGGCCTACGGAGCAGAGGTCGTGCTCACGCCGGGCGACGAAAAAATGCCCGGAGCGATTCGCAAGGCAGAGCAATTGCTGCAAGATGTCCCGAACAGCTTCATGCCGATGCAATTTGAAAATGAAGCGAATCCCGAGATCCACCGTCTGACCACTGCGCGGGAGATCCTTGAGCAAATGGACGGCTCCCTCGACGGGTTTGTGGCTACAGCCGGGACGGGCGGCACCATCACCGGGACAGGCGAAGTCCTGCGTGGGCATCTGCCCCACCTGCATATCGCGGTCGTAGAACCGGCCGGTTCACCCGTGTTATCCGGGGGCAAGCCAGGTCCGCACAAAGTGGTCGGGACCAGCCCGGGATTTATACCTCAAACCCTGAATACGCAAATTTACGACGAGATCGTCCAGATTACAGATGAGCAGGCGCTGGAAATGACGAGGGCTTTGGCCAAACAAGAAGCCATCCTCGTAGGTCCGTCGTCCGGGGCAGCCGTCTTTGCCGCGCTAAAAGTAGCCGAGAAGCTGGGACCGCATAAAAAAGTGCTCGCCATCTGTGCAGACAGCGGCGAGCGGTATTTGTCGATGAGCGAGTTGTTCGGCTAAGTGATCTAGGTGAAGTACTCGATCCGGGCTTCGGGAAAAAACCGCTGAATCTCGGCTTCCAGGTGAGACTTCAGCGCGAAGGCCTGGACGTCGGGGTATACGTATTTTGCCTTGCCGTACTTTCCCCACTTGATCTTCCGCTCTGACTCTTCCATCCGCAGCTTGGTCTTGGGGTAACGCTCCAGGATCAAGCTTTTTGCGATTTTGGTAAAGCGGTGCTGGATCAATTCAAAGGTCAAGTCCTGCCTCGCTTCCGGCCCGAGCTGTCGATCCAGCGTTTCCAACAGGTGCGTATAGCCTTCCTCCCAACCGTCGAACCAATAGAGCGGGGCGATGATAAATCCGAGCGGATAGCCGGCGGCCGCTACCTTGCCGGCTGCTTCCAGCCGTTCCCGAAACGACGATGTACCCGGTTCAAAGTGTTTGATCACGTAATCGGCATTGACGCTGAAGCGAAAACGGGTGTGCTTGTTGTGCCTGGCATCGAGCAGCGGATCGACATGGTGAAACTTGGTCACAAAGCGGAGACGCCCGTTTGGCTGATCGGCCATAAATTCGATTGCCCGCTTCAGATTGCCGGTAATGTGTTCGATCCCGACAGGGTCTGACGTACAAGCGGCCTCGAAGCGGGTGATCTCCGGCTCCCGTTCACGGATATACTGGGCCACCCTCTCCAGGATTTCTTCGATATTTACGTATACCCGGATGTAGGGCTTCGTGCCGACGTTCGTATTGAGGTAACAGTAGTGGCAGTGGCCTGCGCAGCCTGTTGCGAGGGGGATCGCGTATTCCGCGGAGGGTTTTGACTGTTCAAAGGTGAGCGTTTTGCGCACCCCGACTACCAGCGTGCGTTTGGCGTTGCGGTATTTCTCCAAGTCCGTTTCCCCGGGTATTCCTCTTACCTGATTATGGCTCGTCGTCATCTTGATCGGTATGCCTTCCCGCTTGTAACGGCGAAACAGTTCCTCACCCAGCGGATAGTCCAATGCCTGCGGTTCAAAGAACACCAGATCCGGCACGAACAGCTTGGTCTGGCGTAGATGCTGTTCCCGAACATCTGCTTGATCAATCAGCGTCGTGACCATCTTGCAATCCCTCCCCTGGAGATAGTATCTCCAACCCACCGGCGAGAGTGAAGGTGAAATATGGTCTCATTCGCATGTCTTTATTTGATCGTTCTTTTGTACTGACCAAGCAGCAGCAGCGCATTTTCCTTCTGATGGATCGGCACCTGCAAGGAGTATGAACGCAGCGTTCCTTGTTTCTGGTTGGAAAGCCGGACACGGATTCCATTCAATTCTAAATATTGGCGCAAATCGTTTGCCGCCCGCGGCAGACCGTATGATTCATGAATCGTTGTCCAAGTCGTCCACATGATTCACCTCACCAAACCCTTCAATTTCATTCCTTATCATAATGTAAGCGGTTGGCGCGCTTTTGGTACTTCGTCACTATGATTTGCCTATGAAAGTATGCGGATCAATGGGCAAAATACCGGAAAGACAGACACGGAGACGGCGGAGGCGGCAGTATGCTCGGCGGAGAATTTTAAAACGAAAAAGAAGCGCATGCCCGGACAGCTCCGGACGTACGCTTCTTGCATCCTGCAATTCGAGATTAATCTTCCATCGTGGACAGGTCGCCGGTGGGCAGCCCCAGTTCCCAGGCCTTCAAGACGCGGCGCATGATCTTTCCGGATCGGGTCTTCGGCAGCTTGTCGCGGAATTCGATTTCGCGCGGTGCTGCATGTGCGGCCAAGCCTTCCTTGACGAATCGCCTGATGTCATTCATCAGTTCCTCGGTCGGTTCATATCCTGTGCGCAGGGCGATGAACGCCTTGATGATTTCGCCGCGCACAGGGTCCGGCTTCCCGATGACACCCGCTTCGGCCACTGCAGGATGTTCCACCAGTTTGCTTTCTACTTCAAACGGCCCGACGCGCTCGCCTGAGGTCATGATCACATCGTCGACGCGTCCCTGGAACCAGAAGTACCCGTCTTCATCCTTGTAGGCCGAGTCCCCCGAAATGTACCAGCCGGGGAAGCGGAAATACTCCTCGTATTTGGCGTCGTTTTTCCAGATTTTGCGCATCATCGACGGCCAGCCGGCGCGCAGAGCGAGGTTCCCCATGCGGTTTGGCGGCAGCTCATTTCCTTCGTCGTCGAGGATCGTAGCGTACGTGCCGGGGAAAGGTTTGCCCATTGAACCCGGCTTGATCGGCATGCACTTGAAGTTGGAGATCATCTGCCCGCCTGTTTCCGTCATCCACCAGTTGTCGTGAATCCGGTGCTTGTAGACCTTCAAGCCCCAGGTAACCACTTCCGGATTGAGCGGTTCACCGACACTCAGAACGTGGCGCAGCGATGACAGGTCGAACTGCTTCACCAGCTCGTCACCCGCACCCATCAGCATTCGGAATGAGGTCGGAGCGCTGTACCAGACCGTCACTTTGAATTTTTCGATGGTCTTGTACCAATCTTCCGGCTTAAAGCGGCCGCCGCGAATGACGTTGGTCGCGCCATTTAGCCATGGAGCGAAAATCCCGTACGAGGTTCCCGTTACCCAGCCCGGGTCGGCAGTGCACCAGTAGATGTCGTCTTCCTGCAGGTCGAGCACCCATTTTCCTGTCTGGTAGTGCTGAATCATCGCATTGTGGACGTGCAGCACGCCTTTGGGCTTGCCGGTGGATCCGGAGGTGTAGTGCAAAATCATGCCGTCTTCGCGGTCTACCCACTCGATTTCCAGTTCGTCGGAGGCTTTGGCCATCTCTTCATGGTAGCTGATCTGTCCCTCTCCCACCTGATCCTGGTCTCCGACGACGATCACGTGCTTGAGATGCGGCAGCTCTTGTACCGGTATGCGCGGGAGCAATGCCGGGGTCGTGACGATCGCCACCGCCTCGCTGTTCTCCAGGCGGTCGCGGACAGCCCCTTCCATGAACGCTTCAAACAGCGGGCCGACGATCGCACCGATTTTCAGCGTACCGAGAACGCTTACATAAAGCTCAGGGGAGCGCGGCATAAACACGAAGACGCGGTCGCCTTTGACGATGCCCAGCTTGCGGAGAATGTTGCCGAATTTGTTGGAGAGCTGACTCAACTGGGCAAACGTGTAGCTTTCATCGCGCGTCGCGTCAAAATACAGCAGCGCCGTTTTATCTTTGCGGTCGGTGGCCAGATGGCGGTCGATCGCTTCGTATGCCATATTGACCCGGCCCGTTTCATACCAGGTAAATTGTTTTTCGACATCTTTCCAGTCAAAATTCGCATATGCCTGATCGTAGTCCTGCAAATTAAAATTGCCCTCTTCAGCTGGTATCATGTTCTCTTTCATATGCTCACGCTCCTTATCAAAATCAAACATCTCTCTTTTAGGATAAGTCTGAGTATTCGACAAACCGCAAGCGTTTTCCTGCCGAAATCGGAGGAACTTTTTGGCACCAGATGTCACTCCTCCAGAGTGGACAAGTCACCCGTCGGCAGTTCCAGTTCCCAGGCTTTCAATACGCGCCGCATGATCTTGCCGCTGCGGGTCTTGGGCAGCGAATCCCGGAAAGCGATCTCACGCGGAGCGGCATGCGCGGCCAGGTTCTTGCGGACGAACTCCTTGATCTCCTCGCCCAGCCGCTCACTGGCCTCGTATCCCTTGCGCAGCACCACAAAAGCTTTGATCACTTCGCCTCGCACCGGATCGGGAATGCCGATCACTCCGGCTTCCGCTACGGCAGGGTGCTCTACCAGCTTGCTCTCCACTTCAAAAGGACCTACCCTCTCGCCGGAGGTATTGATGACGTCATCGATCCGCCCCTGAAACCAAAAGTATCCGTCTTCGTCCTTGTAGGCCGAATCCCCGGAAATGTACCAGCCATGTTGAAAATACGATTGGTATTTGGCCTCGTTGCCCCAGATCGTTCGCATCATCGCCGGCCATGGCGGCCTGATCGCCAAATTGCCCATGACCCCGGCCGGCAGTTCTTTGCCTTGTGCATCTACTATGGCGAGATGAATCCCCGGAAGCGGCATGCCCATCGAACCGGGCCGGACTGGCAAGCCAGGACGGTTGGCGCAGATGGTAGAGCCTGTCTCCGTCATCCACCAATTATCGTAGATCTGCTTGCCCAGCACCTGCTCGCCCCAGCGGATCACCTCCGGATTGAGCGGCTCGCCCGCCGAGAGGATATGGCGCAGACGGCTGAGGTCAAACTGCCGCGGCAGATCGTCCCCCGCCGCCATCAACATCCGGAATGCCGTCGGAGCGCTGAACCAGACGTTTACCCCATATTTCTCAAGAGTGGCATACCAATCCTCCGGACGAAACCGTCCGCCGCGAACAACGATTGTCACTCCGTGCAGCCAGGGGGCGAACAGCCCGGCAGAGGTTCCCGTGATCCAGCCCGGGTCCGCCGTACACCAGTACACATCCCCCGGACGAAAGTCGTAGACGACCGCTCCTGAGACGTACTGGTGAACCAGTCCCGCATGCACGTGCAGCACGCCCTTTGGCTTGCCTGTCGAACCCGATGTGTAGTGGAGATACAAGCCGGACTCGCCGTCCACTTGTTCAATCAGCGGTTCGTCAGAGGCGGTCATGAGCTGATCGTACGAGACGACACGGTGACCGGCTGTCTGCGGGATCTCGCCGACCACGATGACGTGCCGAAGCTGCGGCAGCTCATCGATGGGAATGCGCGGCAGCAGCGATGGAGTCGTCACGATCGCCGCGGCGCCGCTGTCTTGCAAACGGTCGTGCACGGCTGCTTCCATAAACGCCTCGAACAGGGGTCCTGCGATCCCGCCGACCCGTACGATCCCGATCAGTGCAATATACAGTTCCGGACACCTTGGCATGAACAGGAATACGCGCTCTCCTTTTTTGATGCCAAGCGATTTGAGGCCGCGCCCAAAACAAGACGAGAGCCGCTGGATCTGCTCGAAGGTATACGATTCCTCCCGCTGGCCGTCGGTGAAGAAGAGAGCCGTCTGCTCCCCTTTTCCCTCGTCGACATGCCGATCCACCGCTTCGTAGACTATATTCCCCACACCATTATGCGTCCAAGGAAACCGACGCCGCGCATCTTCAAAGTTCATCGGATCACCCCTCCTGTATTCCAGGTACAGTATATTCGGTTTATCTCGTAAGAATATTTCTACTTTTCCACCGCATCTCCTTCCAGTATATACTTCCGCCGTCTTTTACGTATGTGTAGTATAATCATAAAGTATGGATTCTATCGATAGAAGAGGTGATAGTCCGATGTTATGGCCAATTGCCTTGCTCGCTTTTGCCGGCCTTGGCTTCAAGGCGTACCGCAATACCTTCCATCCGACAATCAACCGCGTCTCGATCGGCATCGCCCGAGAGAAGCGTGATATAAACGAAGCTTTTTCGCCTGTTCGCATTCTTCACTTGTCCGATTTGCACATGGAAAATATTTCGATCAAACCGGAGGCGCTCGTAGCCGATCTGGCTGGCGAAGCGCTTGATTTGATCGCGATCACCGGTGACTTTCTGGACCGCGAGTACAATATCCCCAAAGCGGTTTCGTTTGTGGAACAGCTGCAGCAGCTCTCCCCCCGGCTCGGCACGTTTGTCGTTTTCGGCAACCACGACTACCTGCTGTCTCCGGTCAAATTGGACTTGCTGCAAAGAGAACTTGAGCGGATCGGCTGCCGCGTGCTGCGCAATGAAACGGTTACGCTCGATGCGGCTGATGTGAAGCTGCACGTCATCGGCATCGATGACTACGCCACGCGACACAGCGACCTGGCCCAATCGTTCCGGCATGTTCCCGGTGACGGGCTGCGCCTCGTGCTTACCCACGATCCCAATGTCGTGCTGGAAATGCAGGAATACGACTACGATTACCTATTGTCCGGCCACTTCCACGGCGGACAGATCCACTGGCCGAAGCCATTTCATCTGGCCAAGATGGGGCAGCTCCCGCGGATGAACATCGTCAAGGGACTGCACTATTTGGACGGGCGGCCCTTCTACATCAATGAAGGCCTGGGGCAAACCGGATTGAACGTGAGACTCCGTTCCCGTCCGGAGATTACCGTACACACCTTGCAGGGCCAGCCAGCCCCGCAGGCACAAAAATCCGAGATCCTGCCCGCCCGGGAGAAAGCTGCCGTGCTGGCCGCAAGTGAAATGTAAGCTCAGAAACGCTTCCATCGCAAATGGTGGAGGCGTTTTTTTGCTTTGGCTGCTCGCAAACGATTGAGGTATAATCATAAGCAGCATCTTGCAATTGCGAATATTCTTTTTCCTTTATGCATGGAACGGAGGTAGCTAGTGATCGATAGATGGCGCCAAGAAATCGAGCGAATACGTCATACGACCAGCCTGCCGATCGAATTGATTCGTTGTTCCCTGAGTGAATGGGAGGCAAAGAAGCGGCAGTACGAACTCACGGGCGGAAAGGTTGTCATCAGCGAAGTCACGGAGACGGAAGTCTGGTTCGTCAGCGTCAGCCCGGACGTATGGCCAGAATCTGCCCTGGCCTTGTTACCCTTGTTGCTGCAGAGAGAGCCGGATCAGGCAAAGTCCGATCAGGAAGGTATGCGGGCCTGGCTGAAGGCTTGCTACTTGGGGCAGATCGCTCCTGTTCCCATACCGCTGCAAACGTCGTGGAACTGGGTAGACGAACGAATCTGTTTTATCCTGGAGCGGACAAAGCTGGAGAGAAGCGACTACATGGCAGCGTGGCTGGAGCTGCTGACCGATTTTTTTGACATGGGACAAAGACTGGAGCTGTATCCCCTGACCGACACCTCTGCCCTCCTCTTGCTGCCGCTCTCCCTGCTGTCTGAAGTCAAGACGGATACGGACACTGGCGAACTTCTCCGGCAGTCCCTGTTGGAGTGGGCTGCCGGCATACACGACCTGATATCGACGGAGGCGATGGAGAACGCGAGAGTGTTTGTCGCACCGCCGATCAGACGGCCTGAACAGCTTGCCGAAGCGCTGCGCGAGCTGGCTTCCCTGTCGCGTGCCGCAAAGCGCTTCTTGCCCAAAGCGATGGTCGCTGCGACCTGGCAGTACCGCCTGGAGATGTGGGTAGCCGAGCTGCCGGAACAGGCCGTGACGCTGCTTCGCCAAACGCTGCCTTGGGCGATCCGGCTGTCGGCAGAACAGCGGGAAACTCTTGCGGCACTCTGCTCCCACAATCTAAATATAAGTGAGACAGCCCGGGCATTATACATTCACCGCAACACACTGCTCTACCGCCTGGACAGACTGAAAGAGACGACCGGATTGGATCCGCGCCAATTCTCCGATGCGCTGCTGCTGCGCCTGGCCTTGCTGTTTGGTCAAAACCGCTAAGCAAATTTGTGCAGGATCGCCATAGAGACAACCGCCCGTGTTTCGTTATAGTAAGAGTAGGAAAATTCGGACGGGTTTGTAACACCTGTCCGTTAGGGAGGGAGTAATCGTGGCAGAAGTACGCCTGCATCACGTGTTTAAGCGCTATGGTAACGTCACGGCTGTAAGCGACTTTCATCTGGACATAAAAGATCGGGAATTTCTCGTATTAGTCGGCCCGTCCGGCTGCGGCAAATCGACCACACTGCGGATGGTTGCCGGATTGGAAGATATTTCCGAAGGCGATCTGTACATCGGCGACCGCCGCGTCAACGACGTGGCGCCGAAGGATCGCGATATTGCGATGGTGTTCCAAAGCTATGCGCTCTACCCGCACATGAACGTCTATGAAAACATGGCATTTGGATTAAAACTGCGCAAGTTCTCCAAAGCGGAGATTGACAACCGCATAAAAGAGACAGCGAGGATTCTCGACATTTCGCATCTGCTGGACCGCAAGCCAAAAGCGCTTTCCGGCGGCCAGAGGCAGCGGGTGGCGCTCGGGCGGGCGATTGTTCGCGAGCCGCAAGTCTTTTTGATGGACGAACCGCTGTCCAATCTCGACGCCAAGCTGCGCGTACAGATGCGTACGGAGATTTCCAAGCTGCATCAGCGTCTGGAGACGACCGTCATCTACGTGACCCACGATCAGACGGAAGCGATGACCATGGGCGACCGGATCGTCGTCATGAAGGACGGTTTGATTCAACAAGTGGCAACGACAAACGATATATACAACCACCCTGTCAATCAGTTTGTCGCCAGCTTCATCGGTTCGCCCAGCATGAACTTTATTACGGGTCGGACACGCGAGGAAGCAGGCAAGGTCTGGTTTGAAGCAAGGGGGATCGACATTCAATTTCCAGACGATAAGGCTCATCTGCTCAGGGAAAACGGGTATGTCGGAAAAGAGATAACCTTCGGCATCAGACCGGAGGACATATATAGCGACAACCAGTTTATTGCAGCCAACCCGTTTCAAAGCGTCTTCCAGGCGGAAGTCGATGTCGTGGAGAACATGGGCTCGGAGCTGTACATCTACTTCAACAACATCGGCAATGCGCAGATGGTGGCCCGCGTCGACGCCCGCGAAGGACTGCGCCCGAAGATGGCAGTCACACTCGGGATGGACCTGTCCAAATGCCACGTGTTTGACGCCGAGTCAGAGATCGCTCTTTTTTGAAACCCTTTGTTTGCGGTCCGGCCAAGGCCCCTTCGCAAACGTGGGGGCTTTTTGTCTTCCTCTCCAGTATTCCCCGCCAAGTGATTGCTATCCGCCGCGGAACTGGCCCCTCTCCCGGGTTAGAAGTTGAAAAAGCGCCTGGTTCACAGGCGCTTCAGTGAGATGGCTTCGCGGATTTTTTTGATGTTGGCTACCGTTTCGTCCTGTCTGCGCAGAGACACAGCCACGTATAAAACATCGATCAAACTGAGCTGCGCCAACCGGGAGGAGAGCGCTTCCGTCCGGAATACCGTCTCACGCGAGGTAGTGAACAGGCAGACATGAGCCATTTTGACCAGCGGCGATTTGCCGTAGCCGGTGATGCCGATGATCGTCGCTCCCGCCTCCTTGGCAATTTTCAGCGCCTCCAGAATGTCCTTGTTCGACCCGGAATGGGATATGCCGACGACGACATCGCCCGCTTGCAAGAGGGCGGCGGACATGACCTGGTAGTGTGAATCCGTGTGGAAGACGCATGGAATGCCTGTCCGAATAAACTTGTGATACGCGTCTTGGGCGATAACGGCCGAACCGCCCGTTCCGTAAAACTCAATCCGTCTGGCGGCGGACAGCTTTTCGATCGCGCTGCCAAGCGCTTCCCGGTTCGCATTGGTAATTTGCAGCGTATCGCGCAGCGTCTCGATGTCCGCGGTAAAGATTTTATCGGCCAATGCCGATACGTCGTCATCGGGATGAATCTCCTGATGGATGTTCTGCAGTGGATTTACCACTTCGCTCGCCAAGGCGATTTTCAAGGCCTGATACCCCTGAAAGTCCAGCCGCCGGCACAGGCGGAAGATGGTCGCCTCCGCGCATTCACATAAATCAGACAACGCTGTAATCGACAAGTGAATGATTTCCCCGGGATGCTCCAGAATGTAATCGGCAACCTGTTGTTCCTTTGTACTCAATTGGGGGTACATCGCGCGAATTCGCACAAAGACGCTCTGCGGCGCACTTGCAGTGAAATTGGTCATAGAAACACCCGCTTTGCTCATACAAAAAAATTTTCTTGTTTTTTATTATATCCGAAAATATTTATCAAAACCAGTTGAAAACCATCCGTCTCTCCCCCCTGTTTTTTCCTTCATAAACTCTTGGCCGACGTAGCAGGATATACCTACCTAAGAGTGTAGGGAGTGAGTCTGGTGAGAGCAATCGCCGCCGTTTTAGTAGCTGCTGTGCTGGTCCTTTTGGTTTCGATACCTGTCCAGCGCTACCGCGTACAAGAGTACAACGAACCCCATCCCTCCGTCACCTCGGTTCGTTCCGATATTCCCCGGATCAACTACATCGAACAAGCGCGGGACATCAGGCGGGAGGTTGAGAGCAGGCCTCATATTAAAAAAATCCACCACAACGAGCGGGACCGCAGTCACTACGTGGAACACGAGATCGTCGTTCGCTTCTCCCCGCGGCCGGATCAGGCCACCATACAAAAAATCCTCGCGAAGGTAGACGGCAAAATCAAGCGCGATTACGGGGAATCGATGATCATCAAGTCAAATTCAAAGACCACAAAAGAGATGATGAAGGTGTTTGCTGAGCATCCCGATTCCGTATACGCCGAGCCAAACTACCTGCTTTTGCCCAACGTGGTTCCGAACGACACCTACTACCACCGTTATCAGTGGAATTTGCCGATGATCGGTATGGAGGAAGGCTGGAACATAACGGAAGGAAGCAAAGACGTCATCGTCGCCGTAGTCGACACCGGCATCGACTTAAAACACCCGGAATTCAAAGGAAAGCTTGTCCCGGGTTACAACTTTATCGACGATAACGACGTGCCGATGGACGACAACGGACACGGGACCCACGTCTCCGGCATCATTGCTGCCCGCACCAACAACAGCGCCGGGATTGCCGGCATGTCGTGGAATAGCAAAATCATGCCGGTCAAAGCAATTGGTGCGGACGGTTCCGGTTCGGCGTTTGACATCGCCCAAGGCATCCGCTTTGCAACAGACAACGGAGCCGACGTCATCAACCTGAGTGTCGGCAACTACACCTCATCCGCAGCATTGCGGGAAGCCTGCCGGTACGCTTTTGACAACAATGTCATACTCGTTGCCGCCTCCGGTAACGACGACACCGACCAGCCGGGATATCCCGCCGCTTATCCGGAAGTGATGGGCGTGGCAGCAGTCGATCATCTCAAAGCCCGGGCCGATTTCTCCAACTATGGCGATTACGTCGATGTAGCCGCCCCCGGCGTCGACATACCCAGCACCTATATCGAGAGCGATTACGCTGCCTTGTCCGGCACGTCGATGGCATGTCCGCACGTGACTGCTTTTGCTTCCCTGATCCGATCCGTCAACCCCGGGATGAAAAACAGCGAAGTCATGCGCTTGATCCGAGAGACAGCCACCGATCTGGGAAAACCGGGCAAAGATCCGGAATACGGATACGGTCTGATCAACGTGAATGCCGCACTTACTCAGCTGCAAACGGCAGAAGTGCCGCCCATTCAGCAGTCGACTGATCAGAGGCGCTACAAAGGCGGTATTGGCGGGTTTATCAGCCGCTTTTTACACCGGCTTGGCTTTGGACAGGGGCTGTAGAGAAAAACGAGCAGGTTCATGTTATCATGAGCCTGCTTTTTTAATGGACAGGAAAATGTTGCAAAAAATTTTCTGAATATTTTATAAAAAGATGTTGTGCAATCACCCGGCAAAATTGTATACTATTACTACTGGCATGATCCAAAAAAAAAAGCAGCTCTATTAGGAGCTGCGGTTCACTTCTGATCAAACGGATGACATCACTTCATTGGTAGGAATGGTATCATTTTCAAAGTAGTGCAGATCATTGCGCATTTGCTCAAATGTCTTGGAGAGGGCAAGCGTCAATTGGCGAAGCTCCGGTATGACCTCTTTGCTGAAAACAATCGGTTCTTCTCCCGCATAGCCCATCCGGCTGTTCTCGTCGTACACTTCCCCTTTGGGATAGTAGAAGCAGTTGATGCAGGTGTGGTAAACGTTGTGCAGCACCTCTTGAGCGAATTCCTCGCTAAAGCGGGCCCTCCGGAGACATACCCCCACTTTTTCGTAGGCATTCTCCGAATTGACGAGCAGATGGCGCAAGTCGGAAAGGTAGCTCCGGTAATAAGCTTCGAACTCCTCCGGATCGCCGCTTCTCTTGACCAATTCTGACAGCGTCACCTGGTTGAGAAAGCGTTCCAACTCCATGCTTACCCTTTTTAACCGCCGAAAAGTCTCTTCACACAGCAATTTCAAGTGAGTTCCAGACATGGGTACCTCCTTGGGAAGAGAAATGTTAAATTAGTTCCTTTTCTATTTTATGAAACCCCTTTCAAAGATACAAGGCTTTTCTTTTTACAAGTTTTGCATGGTCGACAGATTTTCCACCGGCTCGATTGCCCGCTTCCGATTCCATAAATACGCGAGAAATGCGGCAAATATGCCGATAATCGCCATGAGACAGAGCACGAGCAGATCTTGTCGAATATAGTCGAATCCATGACCTTTCGTCAAAATTTCCCGAACGGCGTGCAAAAAATACGTAAGCGGGAGCGATTGGCTGATTCCGGCGATCACCGGAGTCATGGACATGGTCGGCCAGGTGTAGCCGGAAAGCATGAACGACGGGACGGCGATCAGCATGGCTACCTGTGTGGCCTGCAGCTGGTTGGGCGAAAAGAAGGAAATCGCCAGGCCCAGTGCCAATACCGCCACGTTAAAGATGATTCCCGCCAGCATCAGCCAGAGCGGATTGCCGTAGGAGGGGATCTGAAATCCCTTTAACAGCAAGGTGTAGGTAATCAACAGGCTGAAGGTGGACAGGATCAGGTAGGGAAGCATTTTTCCCGCCAGCAATTGACCAAAGCTGTGTTCCCGAATCGTTTGCTGCCAGGTTCCCGCTTCCTTCTCCCGCGTCACGGCGATGGCGATGCCGAGGAAGACGACCTGCTGCAGCACGGTCCCGCCGAGCCCGAATACCATGAACGACAAATAGCTGAACGTCGGGTTGTACAGGACTCGGTAGCGATAATCGATTCCGGTCAGAAAACTCTTCCCCTGCTCGCCCCACTCCCCTTTGGCTTCAAGCTGCTTCAGCGTAACGCCTGCGGATACCGTCTTGACGATCGTGCTCGCCGCGCGTACAGCGGTATTGGAGATCATCAGGTTGCTGCCGTCGATGATCGTCAATACCTCCGTTTGCTGCCCGCGCTTCAACTTATCGGACAGGCCGGCCGGGATGATGATCCCGACGTAATCCTCCCCTGCATCAATCCGCCGGCTCAGTTCCGCTTCACTGTCTACCATGGCTGAGACGGCAAAGGTCTGATCCTGGTCAAAAGCGCGAATCAACTCCCTGCTCAGCTCCGACTGGTCGGCATCAAGGACGACCGTCGGCAGTTCCATTACCTTCCGTTCGCTGTAGAGGAATCCGAACAGCGTCGTATAGAGCAGGGGGACGATCAGCATCACCAGTACGATCGTCCGGTTGGCAAAAATAGATCGCCACTCGTTTAGAAACAGTTGGGAAAGTTTATTATTCACCACTTCACTCCCCTTCTATCCGCCATTCAACCGTAAGTCCGGGCCGAAGTCCTGTCCCGGCAAGGTCAAACTTCACCTGGAAGGCGCGGATATCGCGATCTCCCAACTCCTGTGTCGCTCTTTTTACGGCAAAATCGGCTGCCGGCGATACCGCCAAAACCTTGGCCTGCACCTCTTTTTGCAGCGCCGGCACATACAGTGTCTGCAGATCTCCGGCTTGCAAATGGCCCAGTTGATTTTCATCGACGTACAATTTGACAAACAGGTCGGCGTCAGATTGTATCGTCACGATCGCTGCACCTTGGGCGACAAGCTCGCCGCGTTCCGCTGTCACCGATTTGACTGTTCCCGCAACAGGTGAAGTCAATATCGTATTGCGCAGGTAAGCCTCCATTTCGTCCAGCGCTCCCTTGGCCTGTTTCACGCCTGCATCCGCCGACTTGACGTCAGATTCCCGGACACCCACCTGGCCGCGTCCCGCTACGGCCTGTTCGTAGGCCGCTTGCGCCTGCTCCCATTGGGCCTTGGCCGCATTCACCTGCTCCTGGCGGGCGCCGCTCTTAGCCATCGCCAACTGCTCCTGGGTTGCGGAAAGTTCAGCCGCCGCTTTTTCGTATCCGGCCTGGGCTTCTTCCACCTGAACCTGGGGAACCGCACCCTCGGCCAACAGGTTCTGCATCCGCTTCAGGTTGTTCTCGGCTGTCTCCTTCGCCGTTTGCGCCGCCTTCAGTTTGGCCTGAAGCTGTGAGATTTCCTCAGGGCGTGCGCCGTTTTTATTCGCTTCATACTGCGCTTGGGCTGCAGCGACAGCAGCTTTTGCTTGAGCGATTTGCGCATCAGACGTCTGGGCTGTGACGCCTACCCCTTGTTTGGCTTGCTCCAATTTGGCCAGGGCCAGCTCGTATGCCGCCTTCGCCTGATCCCGTTTTGCCAGCAGTTCGTCGCTCGTCAGCTTCGCCACAGTCTGCCCCTCGGTTACGCGGTCGCCTTCCTTCACTGTGATCTCCTCGATCTGGCCGCTCATCTTAAAGGCCAGATTTACCTCTGTTCCTTCCACCACTCCGGTCACCTGTTGGTTCAACTGCCCTACTGCGCTGCCCGGGGACAGCAAATAGAACGTCAGCACGGCAATACATGCCAAAAAAGCAGCCACACCGATCCACGCTCTTCGTTTATTCATGTTCTTCTCCCTCTCCCTCTTCATCCGGTCTTTCTTTTACAGCCCCAAAGCCCCTTTGCACAGGGCAATCAATGTGGAGCGCGTCTCTTCTGTGTACAGCGGCTCGCCCAAAAACAGCCGGCGAAGCGCCGTAAATCCAATCATGCCAAACAGCGCCGATGTCAATGTCTGTGTATCCAGCTCGTTATTTAGCATCCCTTCGTCTTGCAGCCCGCGAAAATACGCTTCCATCGTGCCGAAGTAGTCGGCGAGAATCGAACGGACTAGCTCATCCCGCTCGCGGTCTCCAGAGCTGACATTAAGCAGCAGCAGGCATAGTTCCCGCTCGCTGTCGAAAAAGCGAAGATGCTCATCCATCAAGTACAGCAGCCGCTCATTCAGGGGGCGGGAGGTGTCTTTCATCGCCTCCGTAGCGGCGGCGATCAGCTTTTCCACCCCTTTGCGATTGACGTAGACGAACAGCTCTTCCTTTGTTTTGAAGTGGTAATACAAGGTTCCTTTGGCCACCTGGGCGATATCGGCGATCGCATCCATGGAAGTTTCGCTGTACCCGTGTTCAGCAAAAGCCTGCAGGGCCCCTTGAGAGATCTGGTCTTTTTTCGATCTGGCCATCTATTCACCAACTTTCGTTTTTGAACTGACTGGTCAGTTCAAAAACTAGTATATCCAGATTCATCCTGTTCGTCAACAAGGTGATTCTCCATCCTTCATTTTCCGCCCAAAAAGAAAAGCAAGATTAGAATTTCTTCTAACCTTGCTTTTTTGCTGCTGCGGGAGACGTCTTTAGCGGCGATAGTATTCGGTAAGAGCTTGCACCAACCCCAGCGGATTTTTCCGCAGATCCTTGGCGCTGAAGAACACGTCCCCGGCTATTTCCGGGTACTGGGTGTTGAACTGCAGCTGGTTGATGATTTCCTGTGCGGACTGCCAGCCGGCTTCCGTCGTCCCCAGCTTGTACGGGGCGTGGCCGATGTACAGCTTGACATTGGTGCCTTTCACTTCGTTTGCCCACCATGCCACCAGCTTGTCGTACTGGGCAGGAGCAAAGGAGAAACTCCAGTAGATTTGCGGCATGACGTAATCGATCCACTCCTGCTGGATCCAGGTCCTCACGTCGGCATGCATGTTGTCATAGGCGCTCACGCCGGCCTTGGTATCGGAGCCGGTAGGGTCTGATGACTTGTTGCGCCAGACGCCGAAGGGGCTGATCCCGAATGGGAGGCCGGGCTTGGCGTTGTGAATGGACTGCCCCAGGTCCTTGACGAACTGGTTGATGTTGTCGCGGCGCCATTCATCCTTGGCGGCAAATTTTTTGGTGTTGTACGTTTTGAATGCGGCATCGTCCGGAAAATTTCCGCCGGAGGGATAAAAATAGTCGTCCAGATGGACCCCGTCAATCTCGTAGCGATTCACAACCTCCATAATTTCCGCAATAATTTGCTGACGTGCCTGGGGAATGCCCGGATTGATGTACAGTTTGTCCTGCGACTTCACGATCCAGTCCGGATGCTGCTTGGCGATGTGAGCAGGCGCCAATTGGTCCGTTTTTGCGTCGGTGTTGGCCCGAAACGGATTGAACCAGGCGTGGAATTCCATCCCGCGTTTGTGCGTCTCCTCAATCATAAAGGCAAGCGGGTCGTAACCCGGATCCTTGCCTTGTGTACCGGTCAGGAAGCGCGACCAGGGCACCATTGTCGACGGGTACAGGGCATCCGCAGCTGGGCGGACTTGGACGAACACAGTATTTAACCCCATCCCCTGGAGCTCGTCCAACAGCTTCACGTATTCCTGCTGCTGCTTAGCCTTGTTGCCATACGAACCGCTGGACGGCCAATCCAGATTGAATACGGTTGAAATCCAAGCGCCGCGCATCTCATCTCCAGTCTTGGCCTGCTCCCCGCCGGGCGTTTGCTCGGGCAGAGCCGGGATCTCTAGATTTCCCGTATTGAGGGTAATCGTCTGGGTCGCCTGATTCCAGTTCACCTGCAGGCCGAGCTGTTCACTGACGAACCGGAGCGGCACCATCACCCGTCCCTGCCTGTTCTCGACGGAAGCATCCAGCACGACACTCGCGCCGTTCACCCGGGCGGACTTTTGATTGACGATCATCGCTATCTCCGTCCCCGCCTTGTTGATCGTCGCTGTCTGCGCGCTTTGCGACCAGGAGACCTGCGCCCCGAGGCTCTCGCTGATGACCCGCAGCGGAACCATCGTGACGCCCACGCTTGGAAGTATGTACGGAGCCACGTCACTTTCTACTTTTTGCCCGTCCAGATAGATGCTGATCCCCTGCGCCTGGGCATGGACCGGCAGGCTCATCGCCGGGACGCACAGCGCCAGCATGAGCAGCAGGATAAACCACTTGCGTAGTACCATTCTCCAAATCCTCCAAACAATTGTAATCGTATTTTTTCTATCAATCTCCCAAAGGGTTAGACGTCTGTTTCCACCGTTTGTTTCGGTAAGAGGAAGGAAAAGAGAAAGAACGGCCGAAAAACCGACCGTTCTTTGTCACATTTTGTTTACAAGTTCGCCACAGGTTCCTTTGACTCCAGCAGGCGAATAAAGGAATCCAAAGCGGCCGCCGCTTGTGCGCGGGTCATCTTGTCTGTCGCGGCGACGTTCTTCAGCGGTTCCATCAGGGCATCCGCTGCGGCATCGACCTTTTGCTTCTTCAGAGCGTTTGTCAGCATGATCTGTACCTGTTCTTTCGTGATCGGGCTCATCGGGGCGAAGCGATCCCCTTCAACACCTTGAATCAGCCCTTGTTGGTACGCCTCCCGCACCGCTGTGTAGTACCAGTCCCCGGTCGCTACGTCTTTGAACGGCAGCTTGGCGGACTGTTCCGGCTCCGCGCTCACTCCCAACACCCTCGTCAAGAGTGCGGCGAACTCCGCCCGGGTGATCTGCTCGTCGGGCCCAAACCGGGCAGCGGATTCTCCTTTCATAATGCCCTTGGCATACAGTTTCACGATGCTTGCGGCAAACTCGTGTCCATCGATATCGGCAAAATCCGGGTACCCGGACGGTTTGCGATCCGTAACCGTGATCCGCTGCTCCGCTTTCGGGGCGATCGTGCCTTGCTGCTGGACATTGTCCATGACAAGCAGCGAGATCAGCGGGCCGGCATGGCCGTCTACCAGCACTTTGGCCTTCGGCAGCATCTCGTAGCCGTCGCCGCCCCCTGCCAGGTAATCCGTCGTCCCCAGCGTGTACGTCGCCCGTTTATCCAGCGGCTTGCCGCCTACTTTTACTTCGACGAGGCGGAAGCCCTTCGCCAGCTTCGGATTGTAGCTAAACTGGATTCCGCTTACCTGCGGGAAGCGTCCCGCTCCGGATTCCAGCTCGCTCACGCCGTTTTCCAGCGCGTTCCACAAATCTTCGCCGGAGACTTCCAGCTTCACCAAGTAGTTTTGAAAAGGCAGGGTCTCCATGATGTTCCGCTTCGTGATCTGGCCGGGGGGAAGCACGTAGTCGGCTCGGATATCTCCACCGCCGACGATCGCCACATCCGATTGGATGTACTTTCGCACGGCATCGGCCACGTAGTTGCCGATCGGGGTCTCCCCTTTGCGCTGGGTGGCCTTCATGATGTCCAGCTCGGTTTCGGTCTTGCCGATGACGACATCCAGCTCTTTGTCCAGGCGGCCGTTGTAGTCGTCCATGATCTGTTTCACTTTCGGATCGGGCTTGAATTCGGCCTTCTTCACTTCGTCTTCCAGGGTATACCGATGGTAATTGAAATCGTTTATTTTTCCATCTTTTACCTGAAGGTTGATCTGGCCCAGATACGTAAATTCATCGCCGATAAACCACAGCAAAGTATCATTGATCTTTTCCGGCATCTCATAGGCGAAGGCGGCGTGATCGCCGACGATCAAGTCGATGCCGTCCACTTCCTTCGCCACGATTCTCGCTTCCGGGCTGGCCAGATGGGAAGAGACGATGATGATCTCGGCTCCGGCTTGTTTCATCTGCGGCACGATTTTTTTCATCGCCGCTACCGGATCGCCGACGATGTTGTCCCCGACATCGGAAATGGCCGGCGTCTCCTCCGTGGTCAAACCGGTAAGTCCGATCTTGACGCCGTTCACCTCTTTGATGATAAACGATTTGGCCCCTTCCGCTTCCGCGAACGTCTTCCCGTTCTTGTCCGTGACATTGGCGCTGACCCAAGGGAAGGTGCTTGCTGCGACCAGTTTTTTCAGCTGCTCCGGCCCCATGTCGAAGTCGTGGTTGCCGAAGGTATCGACGTCTACCTTCATCGCATTGAACACGTCGATCATATGCTGTCCCATAAATACCGTGGACAAGAGCGATGTCGCCGTGTCGTCGCCATTGGCGATCACCAGCGAATTCGGCTGCTTCGCGCGGATTTGCTGGATGAGTCCAAAGTAGTTGGCGATATTCTTGGGGTCTTTCTCCGTATAAAAATTGCCATGGAAGTGGGTATCGTGGATGATCGTGACGGTCGTTTCGGACAGGGGGTGCTTGCTCATCTCGTAATTCTCGCCGACAAAATTCAACTCTCCCGCCGAACCGGCTGTTGGATGGGCCGCTGCCTGACCTGCAAGCGCTGCGACCATCAGCAGGCATGCCGTCAGCGTGGCAAGCCATTTTTTACATGTGATGCGCATTTGTCTCCCTCCGTTCGTTCTTTTTTCGCTGCCATTCGATGAACTCCCCGGCTGTCAGAATCGTCTGCGGGATTCCCAGACTCTCTGCAAGCTGGGTGATGTACGGCGTATCCAGGCAAGCTTGCCGCAGCAGTTCCTTGTGTGAAAACACGTCCCGGGTCGAGCCGTCGAGCAGTACGCGCCCCTGGCTCAAGACGACTGTCCGCTCGAAGTTTTCCGCGACAAAATCCATGTCGTGGATGATCGTCAGGACAAGCTTTCCTTCCGCTTTCAACGATTGGATGATCTGTTTGATCCGCTCTTTTCCGGCGAAATCCTGGGCAATGGTGGGTTCATCCAAAATGAGAATGTCGGTATTCATCGCGAGAATCGAAGCGATGCTGACCAGTTTTTTCTCTGACAAGCCCAGATCGTGCGGGTTGGCCTCCAGCTGGTCAGCGAGGCCGACCCGCTCCAGGGCAGAGACAGCGCCCGCTTGCGCCGCTTGCCTGTCTTGTTTCAGATTGAGCGGCCCGAACATCACCTCATCCAGGACGGTTCGCTTGAAAATCTGATCATTCGGATTTTGAAAGACAAGTCCGATATGCCGGGACAGCTGTGCGACCGTGGCCTCCTTCGTATTGATGCCGCGAATGAAAATGTCGCCTTCGCTTGGTCTGAGCAATCCTTTCAGCAATTTTACCAGCGTTGTTTTGCCCGCGCCGTTTTGGCCGATCAATGCAGTGGCGCGATGGTCAAATTCCAGGCTGACTTGCTTGACGATATCATGGCAAGCCTCATAGGCAAATGAAACGTTCTCCAGCCGAATGTTACTCACGCTGCATCACCAATGCCCGAAAAGCCTCATCCAGCGTTGCCGGATAGTATGGCTCGCCCGCTTGTTTCGCATCCAGCGCTTTGCACACCTGTGTATAGACGGGGGCGGCAACACCGTACTGGTCCAGATCGTCTCTGGAAAACACCTTCTCCGGGCGGTCAAAATCGATGAGCCTGCCTTCGTGCAGCAACAGGACGCGGTCAGCGTATTGGGCGACTTTCTCCATTTTGTGTTCCGCCATAATCACCGTCATCCCTTCCCGGCTTAAGCTCTGGATGGCCCGGAAGACCTCCTCCGAGCCCTGCGGATCCAGCTGGGACGTCGGTTCGTCGAGTACAATGATCTTCGGCCGCATCGCGATGATGCTGGCGATGGCCATGCGCTGCATCTGTCCGCCCGACAGGTCGAACGGGGCGCGGTCTTTAAACGGGAGCATTTGCAAGAGGTCGAGCGCATGGTCG
Organism: Brevibacillus sp. B_LB10_24; assembly: GCF_046036945.1. Lineage (NCBI taxonomy): Bacteria > Bacillati > Bacillota > Bacilli > Caryophanales > Paenibacillaceae > Brevibacillus > Brevibacillus sp. B_LB10_24. Next base: position 56,420 of record NZ_JBJQOQ010000003.1, read on the forward strand.
ATCCGCTCGATCATCTCTGCCCGCGGAACCCCGAGATTTTCCAAACCGAAGGCAATCTCCTCGTAAACGGTCAGCTTGGAACCCGTCACCTGGGTAAACGGGTTTTGAAAGACGATGCCTACTTTCTTGCTGATGTCGTCCACCTGGCTCTTGCCTACTTCCAGGCCGTCGACGATGACTCTTCCGCCGTATCCGCCATGGTAAAAATGGGGAACCAGTCCGATCAACGCCTGGCAGAGCGTGGATTTCCCCGCCAGATTTTTGCCGACGATCCCGATAAATTCCCCTTCCTCCACTTCAAAGGACAGCTCGTCTAACGCCAGGTTTTTTGTCAGCGGATAGCGGTACTTCAGCTGCTCTACGACAATGGTTTTCATGACAAAATCCTCCAAATGATGACGATCATCACAACTCCGATCAGACCCCACTGCAGCACGGCGCTGTATGGATACGTTTGTTGTTCGTGTAAAAAGGTTTTTTCGCCGGTCGCGTTAAATCCTCTCACTTGCAGCGCCAAGGCGCGCTCTTTGGTATTCAGCAAGGAACTGAGCACGACAGGGCCGAGCAGTGGAAAGAAGGCCCTGATGCGCACCAGCAGACTCCCGTCCGTCTCCATTCCCCGCGAACGCTGCGCATCGGTGATCGTGCCCATTGTCGCGACCATTTGCGGAATAATTTGAAACACGGAGCTGAGCACGTATCCAATGCGCGGAGATAGTCCCTTGCGCACGAGCGCTTCCACCAGGTCGGACGGCTTGGTCGTCAGCACGAGAATGGAAAAAGCGCAGACGATGTTCAAGGCGCGGAAACAAATGCCCAGCGCATACCAAAACCCTTCCTGGTATACCCCAATCGAGCCGATATAGAACCAGGCCGTGGCATTGCCGGGGTGAAACAGCGATTGAATGACGATCACCGTGGCGAGCACAAAGGCGACGAAGCCGAGGATCGGCAATGCCCTGCGAAAGACCTTGGCGATCAGAAGAAGGCATACGCTGAGCAGCAGCCAGACCCAGGCTGCGTGGAACGAGGGCGCGATAAAGGGAACGACAATGGCTGCACCGATGTAGTACAGCTTGGTAATCGGGTCTACGCTGTGTACCGGCGAATGACGGTTAACGTATAAACTCATGGACTTCAAGGAACTTCACCGTCTTTCTTTCTGCTCGCGATGATTTTAAATCGATTCCGTCTTGTTGTTGTTTTTGTAAAGCATGGTCAAGCTCTGCGGCAAAATGCGATAAATCCCGTATGCCGCCAACACGGTGATCACCTTGTCCGGCAAGTCGACGACCAGTTCATCGAGGAACGAAGCCAGCCAAGTGGAGCCGGTCTGCGACATGACGTAGGTAAACAGGGCATCTCCCCAGAAATTGCCCGTCTGGCCTCCCCAAAACCAGACATTGAGCGGCGTAGAGATGATGACAGCCGTGATCCCGACGGCCAAACCGACAACGACCGCTTTTCCCCAGCCGGAAATCCAGCCCTTAAACGCCATGTAACCGGCGACTAGTCCCATAAAGACGCTGGTCAGCGCGTAAATAAACGAAATCGGATCAACGGTCAGGCCATAAATGATATTGTTGATCAAGCCGGACAGCGCCCCGATGATCGGTCCCGCCAGCATGCTGGACAGGACGGTGCCGATGGCGTCGAGCCACAGCGGCAGCTTGAGGACGCCTGCAAACAATTTGCCGATGTAGTTAATGCCGACCGCGACCGGAATCAGAACAATCGCGGCGACGGAGAAGCGGAAAGACCAGATGCTTTGGTTCGCGCTCATTTCACAGCCTCCTCGCAAGTTGTTGCTTCATTATGGACACTTACAATCGTCTCTAGTGCCACCAGAATTTCTCTCTCCTCGCCCTGTTTGCAGGCGGCACTGGCGTCTACATACTCGTTGATGCCTGTTTCCAGATCGCCGTCAGCCTCAACCACGACATTCAGGATGGAGGCGACCTTCAAGCCTTTTAAGCCGCCGATGACAAACAGAGCGGCGGTCTCCATATCTGCCGCCAATATCCCCTTGTCAGACCAATAGCGGTCGATTTGTTCCTCCCTGTCCGTGTAAAAACTGTCGTGGCTGCGAACTCTTCCGCATTGGTGGCGAATATTCAGTCGCTTTGCCGTCTGATTGAGGTACATCAGCAATCGGTGATCAGGAATGGCGGGATACGATTTTTCTATATAGGTAGTCGAGGTTCCGTCATCCCGCACCGCCCCGGAAGCGATGACCAGATCCCCCGGCAGGAGCCCTCTTTGCAAGGCGCCGCAGCTGCCGATGCGGATCATCGTTTCAACGCCGATCTTTTTCAATTCTTCCACGGCGATTCCCAGGGAGGGGCCGCCGATCCCGGTCGAGGTCACGAGTACCCTTACCCCTTTGTACATGCCGGATACGGTACGAAATTCCCGGTTGTACATCAACTCTTTCGGTTGCTCCAAAAATCGGGCGACTACGTCGACCCTTTGCGGATCTCCAGGCAGTATGGCGTATCTTGCGCTGTCAGCTGCGCCGATGCGAATGTGGGGTTGGACCGAGTCTGCCACGAATGATGACACCTTCCTTCAGGCTGTGCAAGCCAAATCACTGAAATTTGCTCGCTATTTTCTCTTCCTTTAATTTTTCGATATCTCTGATGAAAATACCCTGACTATGAAGATCGATGATTCCTTTTTCCTTCAGGCTTTGCAAAATCCGGTTGATACTCCGCTGGGTTACGGCAAACTGGCTGCTGAGCTGCGTCTTGTTGACGTTTATCCACAGCTCGTTTTCTGCTTTTCCGGTTTGCACCAGGGATTCGACCAAAAAACTGCATACGCGATGGTACAAAGAATAAAGCGTGTCGTCTCCTACCTTTTGGGATAAATTGTAAAATGCTTCAGACAAGTACTTGATCATCAGCCGATTCAAGTTCATGTCTAATTCCAGCCACCGAAAGAACAGCCCCCTTTCCAATCCAATCAGCTTCAGATCGGTAAGCGCCTTCACGTTGCAGACAAATGGTTTCCGTTCGAAGATTTCCAACTCGCCGATGAGATCTCCCTTCTGGTAAACCGTAAGCGAGTACTCCCGGCCATTCTCAGCCAAAATATTGATATCGGCCGAACCTTCCACGATGATGTGCAGGCAGTCTTGCACGTCTCCCTGGCGGAAGACGGTCGAACCGCGGGGGTACTCGGCGAGCTTCCACTGCCGCAGGATGTCATAAGGACAGTGCTTCAGCAATTGATAGATCTTCGGCTCTTCTTCGATCAGTTTGATAACAGCGCTTACATCCATCTGTTCACCCCCTATCATACCGGTTTCCATACTGGATAAACAGGACGGCTGTCCCCGTCCATCAACATTATAAGGCTATTTTGAGCCGAATTTGCAACCACTTTGGGAAATATGTCCCGATCGCAAGCCCCAGGACCTTTGTCCGGGCCTCACTCCGGTTTTTGCTGAAAGTACTTGTCGTAAATCTCCTGCAGCTTGCCGTTTTCCTTGATCGTTTTGAGCCCTTGATTGATCTTGTCCAGAAACTCGGCATTTCCTTTCCGCACCATAATCCCGTAATACTCTTTGTCAAAAGAATCGTCCCGCAATAGTTTGTACTTTTTCTCTTTCATTTTCGGCAGAAAGTACTGCAGGAATCCGTTATCCGCGATCACCGCATCCACCCGGCCGTTAAAAAAATCTTCGATTGCCCCCAAAAAGTCATCGTAGCCCCGCAGGCCCTCATAGGTCTTGCCAAAGGCCTTTTGCAGGACGACTTCCCCTGTGGTGGCCGACTGTACGGCAATTTGTTTCCCCTTTAAATCAGCCAGCTTGGCAGCAGGCGAATCCTCCGGCACCATGATCAGCTGGGTCGCTTCAAAATACGGGTCGGAGAAATCAAATTTCTTCTTCCGCTCATCCGTGATCGTAATAGCGTCAATACCGGCGTCGATCGAACCTTTCTCAATTCCGTCAAACAGCGGATCCCAGCCGGTGGGCATGATCTCGATCTGGAAGCCGGCTGCTTCTGCGATCGCGGTAATCACGTCCACGTCGAAGCCGGCAACCTTGTTTTTGTCCATCATCTCAAACGGCGGAAAGGTCACCTCCATTGCGACGACGTATTTTTTCTCCGGAACGGCTACCTGCTTTGTCCCTGCCTCCTTGCCCGACTCCTGCCCTGCTTTCTGCCCTGCCGTCTGATCAGCCGTGCCGCATCCGACAGTAAGCAGCGAGAGCAGCATCAGTGTCGTTAGCGCTTGCAGCCAATATCTGTGAATTCTCACGTTCATCACCCTCCTTCTAGGCGCTATAGTTATGAGGGTATTTGTGTTCAAATATTTTGTCAATTGTATTTTTCCCTGCATTCCCCCCACCTTCTGGTACTCTAACGAACGGAAGGAGGTGAGAGTGATGGATAAGCATCTGTACTTTATCGTCAGCCTGAAAGATGCTGTGCGGCTCAACAGTGAACTGCTGCGGCGCGGGATTTCCCGCTACTATCTCCAGCCCCACGGTGAGGGAGTGGCATTCGTCTTCGAGAAAGTATCCCGTTTTCGACGAGTCACGTTGCAACATCTCTTCCGTACAGATGGCGAACTCCAGTAGAATGACGGCCAGCCCCTCCTTGCGGGGGGCTGGTCAATCCACTACCGCTTTCAGACAATATCTGATAATAATTAGGAATGATGAAAAAGAAAGAGTGATATTCATGACGAACAGAGTACGGCTTCGCGACCTTGGCCTCTCGATTGGAAGATATGAAACAGGCAAATGCAATGCGATCACGGATATTCCCGGCGTCATGGTCGGGCATGTCACCCTGTCTGAACAAATCGCCGATGACCGCGCGATTCGCACCGGCGTGACAGCCATCCTCCCGCACCCGGACAACCTCTTCCGGGAAAAGGTGCTGGGAAGCTGCCATGTGATCAACGGGTTTGGCAAAACGGCGGGAACCATCCAGCTGCAAGAGCTGGGTACGATCGAAAGTCCGATCCTCTTGACCAATACCCTTTCCGTCCCTGCCGTACTGGAAGGCACAATTCGCTACCTCCTTGGGCAAAATCCGGAAATTGGCAATACGACGGGAACCGTAAATGCCATCGTGGGAGAATGCAACGACGGCTATCTCAACGATATACGCGGACTGCATGTCAGACCGGAACACGCCTGCCTGGCGATTCAATCCGCGAAATCCGGCCCGGTGGAAGAGGGCTGCGTCGGGGCGGGCACCGGGATGTCCTGTTTGGGGTACAAGGGCGGGATTGGAACCAGCTCGAGAATCGCCGCGTTCGGACAGCGGCAGTACACCATCGGCGCGCTGGTGCTGAGCAATTATGGCGAGAGGGCAGATTTGCGCCTGCCCGGCGGCGGAACGCTGCTGCCTCGTTCATCGGCCGATCCCGAAAAGGAAAAAACCCCGGATGGGTCGATCATGATCATTCTCGGAACAGACGCTCCGCTAAGCGAGAGACAGCTCGGGCGGATCGCCAAGCGGGCCGCTTTCGGACTGTCCCGAACCGGCTCTTACGCGGCACACGGCAGCGGCGACATCGTCATCGCCTTCTCGACGGCCCACCGCATTCCCCACCGCCCCGAGCCGGAGCAGGAAACCCTCCCCTACGCCTTTTTGAGAGAAGACGGGGAGTGGATCTCCCGCCTGTTCGAGATGACAGCGGAAGCGGTAGAGGAAGCGATCTGGAATTCCCTGTGCATGGCGTCTACTACGGTGGGACAGAAAGGGCGGGTGCGGGAGGCGATTCCGTATCATATCCTGCTGACGGAGAGGGTTTGACAACCTTCTCCCTGTTGAAACTCACGAGAAGAAACGTCAGGAAGAGCCTCCCTGTTTAAGCATAGCGGGAGGCTGTCTATTAACTGTGGAAAAAGGGAGGGCTGCCCTTGGTAATGTTGAATTTAGAGTAATTTGGGTGGATTTGGCGCAATCAACCGCCTTAAGCCATACCAAGAAATCGGGAGTATTTGTGAGAAAAGAATGGATTTTATTGATTTTTTTACCCGACGTCGACTTTCACTTTCTTTTCAAAACGACCAGGTTGCCCTTCATTCCTTCTTCGCTATAGCCTTTTCCGACCGTCATCTGGATCGGCAGCACCGGGCCGCGTTTAAAATACCGGCCAAAGTGCCGGTCCACCGATTGTTCGGTCACGACGACAAAATGTCCTTCCTCTGCCTTGTCGCGACAGCCTCTGAGCAGCATCACCCCGCCGGGTTTGAGCACCCGCGCGACTTCCTCCGCAAATCGCCCTCGATTTTCTTCGGAGATACTGTGAAAACAACCGCGATCATTGACCATATCCACGCATTGGTTTTCCAACGGCAAATCCAAGGCATCGCCCAGACGCCAGTCCACCTGAACCTCCGCTGTGTTTGCCCGTTCCCTGGCGATGTTCAAGGCGGCGGCACTCAAATCGACGCCGATTACGCGATATCCCCGCTGGGCAAGAAAAATGGCTTCGCTGCCCGCGCCGCAGCCTACATCCAAAGCGGTAATGTCAGGGGGAAGGTCCATGCAAGCCACGAACGCGACCAATTCTTGAGACGGGTGCGGGAGATCCCAGTAGTCTCGAAAGTTTCCGCTCGTATACACTTCATCCCAATCTCTCATCCTGTCAACCTCCGTTCTTTTGTTAATTGTAATTATCGCTTATCACGGTCGTCAAAGGACTGCACTGTGTCCGATTGAAGCCGACAACAGGTTTTGCACAATGAATCGACTGCCTGCAACCCTCAAGACCTCACCAACTCACCCGCATGCTTGGCAATTACCGCTTTGATCGCCATGTAGTCGACTTCCTTCGGCAGCTGCTCCTTGATTGGCTTTAGCTTTTCGGCGCCCAGTTCGCGAATGGCATCCAGAATGGCCGCTTCATGGGCTGCGGGTATAAACGAATCCCAATCCACGTCATGCCCCTCCTGACCGCAGCGGATCAGATGATCCTGAATCGTCACAAGCCCCAGCTTTCTTTCGGCAGCGATCTCTTCCAGCGTTTTTCCCTCTTGATACATCTGCAGCGTCAACAGATGGCTGGAGACCTTTTCCCTTTTCGCCTCGTCAGCAACATCCGTCTGCTCCTGCCCGCTGTCAGCGCGGGACAGTCCGTGCTCCTCCACATATTGATGGATCGCCGCCAAAAACGGGGCGGCGTATTTTTTCGCCTTTTGTTCGCCTACTCCTTTTACCTGCAAAAACTCTGCTTCGCTCATCGGGCAGCTTTGGCTCATTTCCCGCAAGGCGCTGTCCGCGAAGATGATGTAAGGCGGAACCTTGTCCCGCTGGGCAAGTTCGCGGCGGAGCTGGCGCAGCTGTTCGAACAGCGTGTCATCGCCGCTTTGCCGGACCTGCCGCATCCACACGCGCTGGTAGACCCGCTCCTCACCTCCAAGCACCGGAAGCGCCTTCGGCAGCAGGGAAAGTACCGGATACTGACTGTCCGTCATCCGTATGTACTCTTCCGCGATCAGCAGATGGATGAACTCGCTGATCTGGGCCTCCGTGTACTCCGCCATGATCCCGTATGTCGACAGCTGCTCAAACCTGAACTGGCGCACCTTCTGGGTGTTGGCTCCCTTCAGCACCTGGGCCACCAGTTTGACGCCAAAGCGCTCGTTCATCCGCCGGATGCAGGAGAAGATCTTCTGGGCGATCGTCGTCATGTCCGTCAATTCTGCCTCGCTGCTGCAATTGCTGCAGACGCCGCACTCCAGCAAGTCCTGTTCGCCGAAATACTGCAGCATGTACTGCTGCAAACAGCGGGTCGTATGGCAGTAGCCCACCATGCTCTGCAGTCTTTCGTATTCCAGCGGCTTGCGGTCTGCCGCCTCCACCGACTGCTCGATCAGGTACTTCTGGATCTGCACGTCCTGCGGAGCGAAGAGCAGGATGCACTCGCTCGGTTCTCCGTCCCGGCCGGCGCGGCCCGCCTCCTGAAAATACGCTTCCATATTCTTCGGCAGATTGTAGTGGATGACGAAGCGAACATTGGATTTGTCGATGCCCATGCCAAATGCGTTGGTGGCAACGATCAGCCGAATCTCGTCAAAGAGGAACGCTTCCTGGCTGGCCGTCCGCTCCGCGTCGCTCATGCCTGCGTGGTATTTGCCTACAGCGTACCCCTTCCTCTGCAGAAACGCGTGCAGGTTATCTACCTCTTTCCGGGTCGCGGCGTAAATGATCCCCGCCTGTTCCGGATGGGCGGTGAGGTACTTCAAGACAAACTCAGACTTATTCCCGCTTTTCACCACTGAAAACGCGAGATTTTCCCGATAAAATCCCGTGACAAATACTTCCGGGGCAAATAGCGACAGCCGCTCCACGATGTCGGCCTGAACCTCAGGGGTAGCCGTCGCCGTAAAGGCCGCCACGATCGGCCGGGCGGGCAGTTTTTCCACAAAAGCGGCGATGGCCAGATAGCTGGGGCGAAAATCATGCCCCCACTGGGAGACGCAGTGGGCTTCATCGACGGCGACCAAGGAAATCGGCAGCTGATCCACGAGTGTGCCAAAGCTGTCCGTCTCCAGCCGCTCCGGAGCCACGTAGATCAGCTTGAACTCCCCTTTTCTTGCCCGGGAAATCCGTTCAGCCGCCTCCCGATAATCCAGCGAACTGTTGATGTAGGTCGCCGGGATGCCGACGCTGTGCAGTGCATCTACCTGGTCTTTCATCAGCGAAATCAGCGGCGAGATAACCAGGGTAACCCCCGGCAGCAGCATGGCGGGAATCTGGTAGCAAATCGACTTGCCGCCGCCCGTCGGCATGATGGCAAGCGTGTCTTTTCCTTGCAGGATGCTGGTGATAACCGGTTTTTGTCCGTCCCGAAAGGTCTGATAGCCGTAGTAACGTTGCAATGCTTTCTCTGCTTCATGCAGCATATACGAGACCTCGCTTTTTCTGTATTGCTTCTATTATACAAAAAGACTGAGAAAATCTCCTAACAGCCGGATGGGCAAAGCAATTTTTGTCAGGAGCACTTCCTGAAAAGACGGAACCATTCTGGCGCAAAAGAAAACGGGCCTGCCGATCCTATTTTCAGGATGGGCGAGCGCCGCCAAATCAGGCCAGTATGATGTCCCTGATCCCTTGAATGTCTGACACAAGATACGTCGGATTTTCCCGGAGCAGTTCTTCCCTCGAACCGTATCCATACGTGACGGCGATCGAGTCGATCCCCGTGTTGTATGCCCCGATTACGTCGTACTTTCTGTCGCCGATCATGATGAAGCCGCGTTTTTCCCTATCAGGATACTGCTCCAGCGCGTACTCGATCACCTCTGTCTTTGCGAGCCGGGTGCCGTCCAGATTGCTGCCGACCACCAGATCAAAGTAATCGTCAATCTGAAAATAACGCAATATCTCCTCCGCAAACGGCGTCGGCTTTGAGGTGGCCACCACCAGCTGCCGCCCGGATCGCTTCAACTCCTGCAGTAGCCCGGGAATCTCCGGGAACAGCACGTTTTCGTACATCCCCTTCTCCTTGAAGTACTCTCTGTAGTAGTGGATGGCCCGGTCCGTCTCCTCCGCGTTGAACCCGTACCACTCAGGAAAGGAATCCTGCAGCGGAGGCCCGATAAACGGCTCCAGCTTGTCCAGATCTGGCTCATCAATGCCTAAGTTTTTCAGGGCGTACTGCACTCCTCTGGTGATGCCGATCTTCGGGTCCGACAAGGTGCCGTCCAGGTCAAATAGAATCACTTGATAGCTGCGCATGTTGCTCCCCCTGACTGTTATTAAGTGTACTTCCGCCATTTTAACACAGATGGGCGGGGCAAACGCGTACCTGGTTTCCGCTCGCGCCATATACATAGTCTAACGAAAAGCCTAACGTCAGGAGGAAAACGTCATGGCGATCATGCCGCCTATCCTGCGGCAGGGAGATACCATCGGCATCGTCTCGCTCGGCAGCCCGCTTTCGTCCAATACGATCGCGGCGCGGGTCAACACGCTGCGGGGCATGGGGTTTGAGGTCGTATTCGGCCAATACGTCTTTGGCAACCTCGGGCTGGTCTCCGCCACGAAAGAACAGCGGGCTTACGACCTGATGAACATGTTCGCAGACAAGGACGTGAAAATGATTCTGCCCGTCCGCGGCGGAGTCGGTGTAGCCGATATCCTGCCCTACCTCGACTATCGTATGATTCGGGAAAACCCCAAGATCGTAACCGGCTACAGCGACATTACGGTGCTGTTGAACGTACTGGCCCAGAGAAGCAGGCTGATCACCTTTCAAAGCCTCATGCTGATCGACTTTCGGCCAACCACTCCCGCCTACAACTTCGAACAGTTCTTTACCGCCACCTCTACGGTCACCGCTCCCCGGCTCATTCAGAACCCGCCGGGCATGCCGCAGATCAGCAAAGTGCAGGGAAACGTCACCGGCCCCATCGTCGGCGGCAACCTTACTTCCTTTGTCGACACCTTGGGAACAGCGTTCGAGATCGACACCAGAGGAACGATTCTGCTGCTCGAAGAGACCCATGAGCCTGCCAATCACGTCTACCGCATGCTGGAGCACCTGTGGCTGGCGGGAAAATTGGACGATTGCCTGGGCATTGTCATGGGAGAATGCACCAACTGCGAAGTATCCTACCGGACGTCTTACGATGATTTGATCAATGATGTACTCGTCCCGCTGGGCAAGCCGCTGATGACGAACGTAGCCACTGCACACGGGCTGTACAAGGCGGCGATCCCGATCGGCGCCAGGGTGAACCTGAACACGTTCACCAATTCCCTGACGGTGCTGGAGCCGACCGTTGCTCCTTAAGCTTCGTCGCCCCTATTTCGCGAGAGCAAGTCCCTGGTGAAACGGAGCCATTCCCGAGCGGCAAAGGACAGGTAGCGGTCTTTGTGCCAGATGACTGCGAGATGCCAGGGGATTTCCGGGTCGACCAGGCGAAGCGTGCAGACGCGTTCCTCGTCCAGCTCCCGGCAGATTGTCTCCGGCAAGAGCGCTATTCCCAGATTGGCCGCCACCATCTCGCTGATGAAGTCCCACTGCGAGCTTTCGTAGACGACACGGGGCCCGAAGCCGGCGCGAATGCATTCAGCGAGGATCCGGTCGTGCAGAGCGAAGTCCTCCCGGAACAAGATAAACGACTCCCCCGACAGCTCCGGCAGGGAAACCCTCGACCGGCCGGCCAACGGGTGGGACGGGTGGACAAGCAGTCTCAGCTTTTCGTTGACAAAGGAAAAATGGTGGAAGATCTCGCCCTTGGTCGGCAGTACGACGACGCCTAAATCGAGCGTCCCGTTTTCCACGTCAGCCTCTACTTTCTTCGCACCGTCCTCGACGAGCTGGATCGTCACGTCCGGGTATTTCTCGTGAAAGCTGCCGATCACCCGGGGAAAAAAGCTGGCCCCAACCATCGGCGGCAGTCCGATGCGCAGGTGGCCTCGCTTTAGATTCATCAGGTCGCCCAACTCCGCTGACAAATGCTCAAACGATGAGACGATGGGCTGGGCCTGGGAAAAAATCACCTGGCCGGCATCCGTCAGCTCCACCTGCTTGCCCGACCGGTCAAACAGGACAACCCCCAGCTCCGCTTCTATGCTTTTGATCATTTTGCTGATCGTCGGCTGCGTGATGTGCAAAGCCTGTGCCGCCTTGGTAAAGCTCTTGCTGCGGGCAACCTCGAGAAAATACTGCAGATGGCGGATATCCATGACAACTCCAACCTCCAGACTATAGATAAAATGAATCGAGATGATTCCATATATGTATTTTACCTATGATTATAGATGGCGTACACTGTACCTGGAGAGGAGAGAAAACCGTGTCCACTGTAATAAAAAGAATCTGGCAGATCGCCCTGCTGATCGTCATCACGATGGTGATGAACGGTCTGGTCAGTATGTTTCACTTGCCCGTACCCGGCAGCATCCTGGGCATGATCGCCGTCTACCTGCTGCTGCAGGCACATATCATCAAGCTGGAGTGGCTCGAACTGGGCGGCAGTTGGCTGTTGTCGGAACTGCTGCTGTTTTTTATTCCCCCGGCCGTCGGCGTCATCCAATTTGCCCAAGTGCTGAAGGCGGATGGAGAGCGCCTCTTGCTAGCTGTCATTCTGAGTACGGCTGTGGTCATGGCCTGTGCCGGACTGATCGTGCAGTATATCGCCAAGCGAAAGGAGAAGGGACGGACATGATGACCGGCCTGATCAGTTTTATTCTGACGATCGTCATCTACTACGGTGCGAAGCGGTGCTACGCCCGTTGGCCGAAAGTGTATCTGTCGCCCCTCTTGGTCACGCCTGTCCTGTTAGTCGCTATTCTGACCTGGACTCATCTTCCTTATCAGGCGTACAATGAAGGCACTCGACCGCTGAGCTACCTGCTTCAGCCAGCGACGGTGGCGTTTGCCATCCCGCTGTACAAGTACTCCGCTGTCTTGAAGAAACACGCCGTCGAAATTGCCGCCGGGGTGCTGTCCGGCTCCGTCGCCGCGGTGTTCTCGACCGCGCTGCTGGGCGGCTGGCTGCACGTCAATCCGCAGATGATCCACAGCCTGATCCCCCACTCGGTAACGACGCCGATCGCCATGGGGGTATCGGAGCGAATCGGCGGTGTGCCCACGCTTACCGCCGTGTTTGTAATCATTACCGGGCTGGCCGGCGCGCTGATCGGTCCCTGGCTCATCCGCTTGCTTCGCATTCACAGCGAAGTGGCCCGCGGTGTGCTTCTCGGTACGAGCGCACACGGAGCGGGGACGTCGAAAGCGTTTGAGATCAGTCAGGTCGCCGGGACCATCTCCAGCATCTCGATGATCCTCGCCGCGCTGATAACGCTGTGCGCCGCGCCGTGGATGGCTTCGATCCCCATCCCGTAAAGAGAAAAAAGCTTCCGCGTCACGCTGAGCCAAATCGTGACGCGGGAGTTTTTTTGACGATTGCTGGGGGATTATTTTTTAGGCATATGCTCCAATTCTTTTACCTGCACTTCGATCGGGATGATATCCATGTTGACGTGCAGGGCAGTCGAAGCGTACTCATCGCTGTCGTAGTACCCCTTCGTCTGCGCGGTCTTGCTGAACACGACGGAGAAGCCGCTGCCTTTGCCGTTCTTCTGATCGAGGGCGAAAGTCAGGCCCCGGGCTTCCTTGGCCGTATTGTCCATCAGATCGTCCAAAAGGGCCGTCTTGGCAGCATCACTTCCAAAGATGTTGGTATTCAGCTCATTGCCCTCGTAGTATTCCTGGCCAGGGCGGATCAGCGTCTTCGAGGAGTGGACCGTAAACTCCTTTGTGGCAAAGTTGTACCGGTCGCCTTTTTCCAGGTAGGATACGTCTATTCCCAGGTAGGCCCCCTTCTTTGTGAAGTCAGCCTTTGAGGCATCGACCAAAAACATTCCGCTTGCCCCGATGACTTCAATCTCATCGCCGCTGACGACCATCGCCGAGTTTTCGTCAATCCCGAACCCGTAATTGATTTTTTCATGCACTAGGGCGACGACCAGGCGGCCGAGCCTTCCCCGCTTGCTGAAGTGCTGGTCGGTAATCCCCGCCTCAAAGAATCCGAGGCCCTTCGTCACCCAGAGACCAGGCTTTTGCTCGTCATACGTGACGCCTTTTTGCAGCGCCTCAAGCGAGGTGGCATTCAGGATCATCGGATCAGACATGATCGCCGCACCCGCGGAAGAGCCTGCAACCAACCCGCCCTTCCTGTACACGTCCCAGACGGCGTCAAGCGCCTTGGAGTTGGAGCCGTCCTCATTGTAGAACGCTTTGGTAACCCGCGACTGGTCGCCGCCTACGAAGTAAAGTGCCGTACATTCAGAAATGGCCTCGACGATTTCGTCGTTATTCACTTGATCTTTGTAGTTTTTCTCAGTAATTTCGATGATCCGGACATTTTCTGCCGGCACACCGTAATCCTCAAAATCCTGCTTCATGCTCCGCGATGAAGACATGGATGCGCTGGCTGTAGGAAAAATGCCGATGACCGCATCCTGCTTGCCTCCGGCCAATTCAATCATTTTATTGTAAATCTCGGCGTTGCCGGTCTCCAATCCCCCGCCGATGATGACGAGGCTCCCCTTGACAGATGCATCGGCCGTCTCTTCTTCCGCTGCAGCGGACGACATGCCGACAGTCAACAACGCAACGAGCAGCACAGCGGATAAAAAGGATGAAAAAATCGATCGCAGCTTGTTTTTCATTTGATAGATTTCCCCTCTCATTTTATAATTGTTATTTCTCGTCCCGCTACATCTCCGTACACTTCACTCCTTTCAATTGAAAGACCGGTTCGAGCCTGCCGACGGTCTCTCCCCTCCTGTTTTTGATCGCAGGAAGGCGATATGCATGCAGCATCTCTTCTTCCTGTGGGGTCAGCACTCCCAGTTGTTTGAGCGCTTCAGCGGCAGCGGGATAGGAAGCACGCGGCGTGCCGTCCTCTACCTTGATCGCGATCCCGATGCCTCTATCTAGCAATCCCAGACAATAGACGCCCTCTGCTCCGCCCTTTGCCAGGACCTTTCCCCCGCATGTTCGCATGACATCCGTACAAAACTCATTGGTACCGCTGACCATCTCCGGATACCGCACCATCGCTTGGGTAATTCTCTTTACCGCCAGTCTCGTCAAGTTGGATTCCAGGCTTGCGGGATTGGAGAGCCGGGCGTACATATAGGCCAGCTTGTCCAGGGGCAGGGCGAATGTGGGTACCCCGCAGCCGTCAATTGCCGTCTGCAGCTCTTCCCCGGCCACTCCAGACAGTTCGCTAACAGCCTCCGCTACCTTCCTCTGTACAGGATGATCTGCGTGATGGTAACGAGCGGCATCGCTTTGCAGATGAAGGGCCAGCGCCAGCATTCCCGCGTGTTTTCCAGAACAGTTGTTGTGCACCGGCGTCGGCTCCCCTCCCCTTTTCAACAGGGTGAGGTAGCTCTCATGGCTGTACGGCGGATGTATGCCGCACTGCAGATGCTCCGCCCCGAGTCCAAGCCGGAACAGGATCGACTCGACCACCTGCGTATGCTGTTCCTCGCCGTTGTGGGAAGCGCAGCACACCGCAATTTCCTTATCGTTGAACAGGTAACGATCCGCCGCACCGGATTGGATCAAGGGGATCGCCTGGACCGGTTTTAACGACGAGCGGCTAAACGTCAATCTTTGGACGTCGCCGATCCCGAACAACAGGTTGCCTTTCTCGTCAACGACAGCAATGCTGCCCGTGTGTCTGCTTTCAATGTACTCTCCGCGCTTTGCTACTACGATGGTTTCGGCCATGAATATCTACTCCTTATCGTAAGAGATGACATGCTACGTAATGGTCTTCTGCCGCTTTTTGCAGGGCTGGCCTCTCGGTTTTGCAGATGTCGAGCGCTTTCGGGCAGCGTGTGACAAAAGCGCAGCCCTGCGGCGGATCGACGGGAGAGGGAACGTCCCCGCGCAGGATGATTCTTTCCTTTTTTACCCGCGGATCGGAGACTGGGATTGCCGACAGCAGGGTCTCTGTATAGGGATGGAGCGGATCCGCGTAAAGCTTCTCCGCTGAACCGATTTCCGCCAGCCGGCCCAGATACATCACCCCTACCCGGCTGCACAGGTGTTTGACCACTCCCAAATCGTGCGAGATAAATAAGTAGGTGAGCCCAAACTCCTCCTGCAAGTCCTGGAGCAAATTGAGGATTTGCGATTGTATGGAGACGTCCAGGGCCGATACGGGTTCGTCGGCCACAATGAGCTGCGGCTTGAGAATCAACGCCCTGGCAACGCAGATGCGCTGCCTCTGCCCGCCGGAAAATTCATGGGCATACCGCTTCAGGTAGCTGCTGTTCAGGCCGCATACATCCATGATCTCGGCGATCCGCTGCTGCTGCTCGTCCCTATCCGCCACATGATGCGCCTGCAGAGGCTCGGACAGAATCTGCTCAACGGTAAGGCGGGGGTTTAGCGAGGCATAGGGATCCTGAAAGACCATTTGCAAATCTTTGCGCTTTTTTCGCAGCTCTTCTCCAGACAGCATCGCCAAGTTAGCTCCTGAAAAGTTGACCTGACCGGAAGTCGGTTTGATCAGGTGCAGAACGGCTCTTCCGGTCGTAGACTTTCCGCAGCCCGATTCGCCGACCAGCCCCAGCGTTTCCCCGCGAAAGATCTCAAAGGAAACATCGTCCACTGCCTTGACGAATGACCTGGTGCGGCGAAACAGGCCGCTTTTCACGGGAAAATGCACCTTCAGATGATGTACTTCCAACAGTGGTTTTGCCATGACTCTCCCCCCATTCCTTAAGCGTGCAGCCAGCAGCGGCAGGCGTGTGTTTCTCCGATGGAAATAAGCTCTGGTGCTTCTTTGGCGCAGCGTTCCATGACAGAAGGGCATCTATCCCGAAACCGACAGCCCTGGGTAATCGATCCCGGCGCGGGCACTTGGCCGGAGATCGAGTACAGCCGGCGTTTTTTTTCTTCGATCTTGGGGATGGATTGCAGCAATCCGCGGGTGTAGGGATGTTTTGGATGGTGGAACAGCGTGTCGACATCCGCTTCCTCGACGATCTCCCCCGCGTACATGACCATCACCCGGTCGCACATCTCCGCTACCACACCCAGGTCGTGGGTGATAAACAGGATGGCAGTCTGTGTCTTCGCTTTCAAGCTTTTCATCAGATCCAGGATTTGTGCCTGAATCGTCACATCGAGCGCTGTCGTCGGTTCGTCGGCGATGAGCAGCCCGGGATCGCAGGCCAGACCGATGGCGATCATCACCCGCTGCCGCATCCCCCCGGACAATTCGTGCGGATAGCTGGCGTATATCTGCTCCGCTCTGGAAATCCCGACCAGCTTCAACATTTCAATCGATCTCGCTTTCGCCTGTTTTTTGGTCAGGCTGGTGTGCAGGCGAATCACTTCGTCCAGCTGCCGCCCAATCGTAAAGACAGGCGTGAGGGAGGTCATCGGCTCCTGAAAAATCATCGATATCTCGTTGCCGCGGATTTTATTCCAGTCTCTTTCTTTTAGTGCCAGCAGATTGGTGCCGTTATAGCGGATTTCCCCTTCGACGATCCTGCCCGGCGGCGACGGAACGAGTCCCATGATGGACAGGGACGTGATGCTTTTTCCGCAGCCTGACTCCCCGACCAGACCGAGCGTCTCACCTTTGCGGATATGGAAGGAAATGTTATTTACTACGGTGTACTCCTTGCCTTCATTGCGAAAATTCACTTTGAGATTTTTTACATCCAATACGATTTCTGTCACGACTCACACCACCTAATCCTTTAATTTGGGGTCCAGCGCATCCCGCAGCCCGTCACCCAGCAGATTGAAGCTGAGCACGGTCACGACGATGGCAAGACCGGGAAAAAAGGTGGGATGAAACAAATTGCGGCTGTTGTCCTTGGCTGCACTCAGCATGGCTCCCCACTCCGGTGCGGTAATGTCGCCTCCGAGTCCCAGGAAGCTGAGCGAAGCGCCGATCAGGATCGCCGTGCCAATGCGCATGGTCAGGTATACCATGACGATCGACAACGTCCCTGGAAAGATGTGGCGCATGAGAATGACCCGATCCTTTACGCCGATCGACTTGGCTGCCTCCACATAGGTCATTTGTTTTAAGGAGAGCGTGCTTCCCCGGACGATCCGGGTAAAGATGGGAACGGTAAACACTGCGACGGCAAAGATAATGTTGACGATACCCGGCCCGAGCAGAGCGATGACGGCGATCGCCAGCAAAATCCCGGGAAATGCCAGCAGCACATCGGTGCATCTCATAATCAACGCATCCAGCCAGCGGCCGTAGTAACCGGCCAGCAAGCCGAGAAGTGTTCCGACGGCAGCCCCGATCGACACGGAGACAAACCCGATCAACAGCGTCTCCCTCGTTCCGACCAGGACTCGGCTGAAAATATCCCGGTTCTGATGATCCGTTCCAAACAGGTGCAGGCCGGAAGGCGGCTGGTGCTTGTATAGATTGATCAAGTCTAGCGTCAGCTCCCCCGGCACCAATTTGGTCACGATCGGCTTGGACAGCGGCTGGTTCACCGCTAGCGGGATGAGCGCGGAAACGCCATCCAAAGACACCTTTACAGCCGTTTCTCCCGCTCCGACGGCTTTGATGGCGCCATCACTGCCCGCCTGCACCACATCCGGCTGCAAAGAAGTAAAGGTCAAACCCCGACTGTCACTCGATACCCTGGTATTTCCGAAGCCGTCATTGGCCGCCGGTTTTACCGCCGGCATGGCTGCGTTCTTCTCGATATAGGCGGTAATTTCATTTAAGCCCGACAGTTCGGTACCGTCCGTTAATACAGCTTTTACGGCTGCTGTTTGTTCGTCGCCAAGCTCCAGTGAATGCTGCGGGACGTCGGCGATCAGTTGGGAGACGTACGCCTGGCCGTTGTCCGTACCCGAGACGACCACCTTAAAGCGGGACGCTGCCTCCCCGGCTGAGAGGAGGATCGTGGTCGCACCGTCGCCATTCGCGTTGACGATGACATACTCCCCTGCCTTTCTCGCTGACGCGATCTGTCTGTCATCGCTGTCAAGCTTCAATTGGCCGAGCTCCTCCGCGCGTTTCACCGTTCCGTCGCTCATCACCGCTTCCACCTTCACGCTCGCACTGGTGAGCGGCCCTGCTTTAATGCCTTTGGCCGCGTATTGATCTGTCACCGGCCGATAGGGA
The DNA here is from genome assembly GCF_046036945.1 of Brevibacillus sp. B_LB10_24. NCBI lineage: Bacteria > Bacillati > Bacillota > Bacilli > Caryophanales > Paenibacillaceae > Brevibacillus > Brevibacillus sp. B_LB10_24. The sequence continues at coordinate 75,042 of NZ_JBJQOQ010000003.1, forward strand.
TCATAGGGAACAAGCCAGGGAGCGAGCACCGCCACAGCGATGATGCCAAGGATGATGATCAGTGAGATGACAGCAAACCGCTGCCTGAGAAACTTCTGTAAAAAGACCTGAAAAGGAGATGGCGATTTTTGCTGATTCATCATAATGGTTCTCCCTCTTACTCGTAGCGAATTTGCGGATCCAACAGGCCGTAGCTGACATCGACCAGCAGGTTCACGACCAAGAACTGGACGGAAAACAGCAGGATAAGCGCCTGGATGACCGGGTAATCGCGCGTCAGGATGGAATCGATCAGGTACGACCCCAACCCCGGCCAGGCAAACACCTGCTCGACCACGACCGCCCCGCCCAGCAAAATGCCGAATTGCAGTCCGGTCATCGTCACCACCGGGATGAGCGCGCTGCGCAGAACGTGCGTCATCACGATGACCCAGCCTTTTTGCCCTTTGGCTCGTGCCGTCCGTACGTAGTCCTCGCGAAGCACATCAAGGACGCTCGACCTGGTAAATCGCGCGACGATCGCAGCCACTCCCAACCCCAAAGTCAAGGAAGGCAGGATGAGATGCTCCAGCCCGCCGCTGCCGCTGGTCGGCAGCCATCCAAGCTGTACGGCAAAGATCTGCATCAGCACGAGGCCAAACCAGAACTCGGGAATACTCAGTGCCGTAATCGTCGTGACCATGCCCAGCCTGTCCCAAATCGTATTGCGCTTCGTCGCCGAGATGATCCCTACGGCAAGTCCGATCACCACTGCCCACAGCATGCTGGCCAGCGTCAGAACGAGGGTGTAGCCGTATCGCCTCACGATCTCCTCTGACACGTTTGACTTCGTCCGATAGGAGATGCCAAAGTCGCCCTGTGTCACGATCTTCTTGATGTAACGGCCATACTGCACGTACAAGGGATCATTCAGCCCCTCTTTTTGCTTGAGCATTTCGTATGCCTCTGGACTGATCTCCGTCCCGTACAGGACGCGGATCGGGTCTCCCGGCGTCAGGTGAACAAATAGAAAGGAGATAATCGAAACGACGATCAAGAGCGGAATCATTCCGGCGACCCGTCTGACAATGAAGCTGAACAATCCGTTCACCTCTTCTCGTGAAACGGTGAGCCAACCGGGCTGCTCCAGTGGGCAGCCCCGGACGGCTCCCGTTTACCCGTTAGTTCTTTTCCGCATCGTTGACGAGCACCGTGTCGCTCGGCAGCACGGTTACGCCCGAAACGTCCTTGGATTTGGCCACGACGTTGTCCGGGACGTGCAGGAACACCCATGGCGCATCCTCGTAGATGATCTGTTGAGCTTGCGCGTATTTTTTCAGTGCCTCTTCCTGGTTTGGCGTGATGAGTGCGTCGTCCAACAGCTTGTCTACTTCTTTGTTGCTGTAGAATCCGGAGTTGTTGAAGCTCGGCGCGAAGCTGGCAGTGTGGAAGTTGGGACGAAGCCCGTAGTCCGCTTCCCCGGTTCCCGGGGACCAGCGGCCAATCCAGAGATCTGTCCCCTTTTCATGGTCCAGCATGTCGAACAGCGTGCCGCTTTCATACGGCTGTACCTTTGCTTTAATTCCAATTTTTTCAAGTTGGATCGCCACATTTTCTGCAATCGCGATGAATTCGCTTGAGTTTCTCGTCCAGAGCACAGCGTCGAAGCCGTCTTTGTAGCCCGCTTCCACCAGCAGCTGTTTGGCTTTGTCCGGATTGTACTCGTATACTTTTTGCTGGCTGTAGCCGAAGGTATGGGGGGCAATCGCGGAGTCAGCCACCTGGGCATAGCCGTCGACCACTCCAGCGATCAACTCATCCTTGTTGACGGCGTAGTTCATCGCCTGCCTGACCCGCTTGTCCTGGTATTTTTTCAGCTTCAGGTTCATGCCGACGTAGTAGACATTCAGCGACGGTGCGGTAAAGAGGTTGAAGCTGCTGTCCTGGCTGATTTCTTTGGCGCTCTGTGTCGGCAGTTTGGAGATGACGTCCGCTTCCCCGGCCTTCAGCATGTTAATGCGCGTGCCCGCTTCAATCACCGGCTTGTAGACGATGCTCTCCACCTTGGCTTTGTGTGCCTGATCCCAGTAGTTCTCATACGGGACGACCTTTACGTACTGGTTGTCCTTCCATTCGGCGAACTTGAACGGCCCGGTACCGACAGGATTGCGGTCCAGGTTGAAGCTGGGATCGGCTTTCTTTTTGTTCAACACCTCGAGAGATTTGAATGCGGCGGACGGGTGAGCCAGATACGATACCATCGCCGAGTTGGGTTCGGCAGAGACGATCGTGACATGGGTCGGATCTTTGACGATCACTTCTTTGATAAAGGAGAAATAATTATTGCGGGCCAGCCCGTTCTTCTCGTCGCGGACGAAGTCCAGATTCGCTTTTACCACCTCTGCGTTAAACGGCGACCCGTCGTGGAACGTGACGCCTTCGCGCAGCGTAAACGTCACCTCTGTCGCATCGTCGTTAAACTTGTACTCGGTCGCCAGCATCGGGACCGGCTTCATCTGATCGTTGAACGTCATCAGCCCTTCGAACATCGGCCGCTGTACGGTGAGTGAGTTGCCGTCCGTCACGTTTTGCGGGTCCAGCGAGACCGGTTCCGCTTCCACTGCGACGGTGATCGATTTTGGCTCCGCGCTTTGCTTTGCCTGACTGCTCTCTGGTGCCGGCGCCGCACTGGTATTGGGCGGCTCTGTTTTGGTTTCAGTCGGTGCCGGCGAACACCCGGCGAAAAATCCGGCCGCCAGCATAATACCAAGTCCTAAACGCATACCTTTCCACTTTGCCAACAAATGCATCGACCCCCTGATGATTTTTTGTAAATGATCTTGCACCGTAATGAAGTAGCAATCCTTGTGCCAATGAGACGGCGGAATCAATCGTGCAGTAATTCGTTAAGATAAATCGTTATATTTTGAATTTTTCTATTACGCGGGCGATTTAATGGTTATAATAATGAGAAAAAGATCAGACAAAAACAACCATTTAGACCCATATAGGAAAGGACATTTCCCGCATGCCCGTAAAAGAGATTATCCTCCTCACCGGAACGAAAGAAACGAGAAAAACCCTGGTTAAACAGCTGGAAGAAGTAATCGGAGATTTCGTCCGCATCCATCACGAATCGCTTGAGGAGAACATATCCGGTGTCTTTTCAAACAAGTTGATCATCCTTTCCTCTCCCGAGATCACGGAGGAGACTGCTCCCTACATCGGAGAGAGCTGCAAAGTGCTGGTTGCCAAGCGTACCGTTAATTTTGAACATATCGACAAGCTGTTGTTTCTGGCGCCCAAGACCAAAGCACTCTACGTAAACGACGGGCCTGACACCGTCTACGAATCGATCGAAACGCTGCTGCAGCTAGGCATTAATCACATCGAGTACATCCCCTGTTACCCGGGGAAGAAAAACATTCCCGAGGTGGAGTTCGCGATTACGCCGGGAGAGGTGGATTTGGTTCCTCCCTTTGTTAAAGAAGTGGTGAACATCGGCCCGCGATTGATCGATATCACGACGGTCATGACGATCCTGCAGGAGCTTGACCTGCTGAAACAAAAGGGGGATATCGTCTCGGACAAGTACATCAGGAAAATCATCGACCTGAGCAAGAAATTGTCGATGACCAGCCGCCAGTCCGACCAGCTAAACAGGCATTTGAAGCACGTGCTTGACGGGGTGAACGACGGAATACTGGCCGTCAACAGCAAGGGGATGATCACGGTATGCAACGAAAACCTGACGAACATGCTGGGCCTCTCCCCGGGAAAAACCGTCGGCCGAACCCTTCAGGATGTCTTGCGAAACGCCGAGTTGGCATCGTTCATTTTGAACGACTCGGAGGAAGAGACCGGATGGTTTTCGCTTCACTCCGGAGATGTGCTCATCCATCGCTTCCATCTCAAGACAGAGAATACGATCGTCGCTACCTTTCAGAATGCGCACGAAACGATCGAACTGGAAAAATCCTATCGCCGCGAGCTGTTAAAAAAAGGATACATCGCCAAATTTACCTTTCAAGATATCAAGGGCGTGAGCAGCAGCATCCATAAAACCAAGGAAATCGCCAGGAAAATCGCTAAAACCAATCTGACCGTGCTGATCGAAGGAGAAAGCGGAACCGGAAAGGAATTGTATGCGAGCGCAATTCACAACGCTTCCCTGCGGCAGGAAGGGCCGTTTCTCGCCGTCAACTTCAGCGCTCTGCCGGAAGATCTGGTCGAGAGCGAACTGTTCGGATACGAAGAAGGGGCATTTACCGGGGCAAAAAAAGGCGGGAAAATCGGCCTGTTTGAACAGGCCAGCGGCGGGACGATCTTTCTTGACGAAATCGGCGATATCAGCCTGAAGCTGCAGGCCAGGCTGCTTCGGGTGCTGCAGGAAAAAGAGATCATGCGGGTCGGTGGAAACAAGATCATCCCCGTAGACGTCCGGGTGATTGCAGCCACCAACAAGGATCTGCTGAAAATGATCGAGGCCGGCACGTTTCGCGAAGACCTGTACCACCGCCTGAAGATACTCTACATCCGTCTGCCGGAGCTGAGAACCCGCAAGGAGGACATCTATCCGCTTATTCGCCACTTTATGTTCCAGAGCGGCCGCAGCCAGATCGAGATCAAGCCTGACGTCCTGGAGAAGCTCATGCGCTACCAGTGGTACGGCAATGTCCGGGAATTAAAAAACACCATCGACTACATGCTTGCCGTCTGCGACGGCAACGTCATCACCACCGATGACATCCCCAACGAGAGCTTCTTTCAGCGGAAATCGCGGGAAAATCTAGAGGTGCAGCCAGCAGCTGAAGAGCTGCCTGCCGATCGGGAGGAAGCGTTGTTTATCCTGGAGGCTGCTTTTCATGCGAACGAGGCGGGGCAGCCTATCGGGAGGAAAAAACTGGCGGAAAGAAGCGCACATTGGCGAAGGCCTCTCAGTGAGCAGCAGATACGCAAGCGCCTGGCCCTTCTTGAGGAGCGCGGATACATTGTCACCAACAGAGGCCGTACCGGGATCAAACTGACCCGGCTGGGGGTTGATTACCTATTGGCAAATCGGCCTGATTTGATCGGGAAGCTGTGAGGTAGCCGTCAGTCACAGTCAGCTTTGACTTTTCCCCATCGAGGTGGGATTTATGTATTGTTCCGTTTGGCAGGATAGTTGAGATTGATACGCCTGCGGACTGCTTCCCTATGATTCGCCAGCATTTCACTACAAAACGAATGTCTTTATTTCCTTTTTCAGAACAGTTCATGCAGATCAGGCGGCGCGACCGAAGTAATGTGCCCGGGTGAGAGCCCCCGGAGGAACGACATGTTAGTTACCCGGAAAGGGACAAAACCTTACAGACAGTGTACCTGCTGTATGCTTCCATAAAAAATATGCTGCAAAAAAAGACTCTGAACAAAGTGGCGAGACATCTGTTGTTCATGGGGTGCACAACGATCGGCCTGTACTCGGTCGCCGTTTCTATGCAGCGTATCATGATCATGTTTTCCAGGAACTTGTACATGTCGATCACAACTGAAAACGTATGGATTCTGTTCATCGGAATTGCTGTAAGTCAATTTCGTAAATCGGGCACACAACTTTTAATATGTCATTCGAAAATAGATAAGGAGAGCAACTTTTAGTCGAGTACTCTCCCCTTCTGGTTTGAATCTATAAGAGCTGGTTGTCGCGCTGAACGGACGCCACTGGTCTTGCCTGTTCGGCGAAAACCTGGTCTTTCAAAGTTTGGCTCGAATCGGGTGCGGAAGCCGGCTTAGGCGCAGCCTTATCTGATTGGGTGCCCTTTGCATCGTGCGGTTGTTTGGTTTCTGACATGTTGTACCCTCCATCATTCGTAGATGATAGCTTTACTGTTGCCGGAAAACTGGGATTTCATGTATCAAAGCGCATTGCAGTTGAACTGGCCTCAGCATTCGTGGACAGATGAGCACCTGTTGGAAAACGGGAGAATTACATTTATGTTCGTTGCTTTTGAAGGGGCGCCCATGATCCTCCGCCTGTACGGCAGGGGCCGAGTCATACTGCCGGAGTCGCCTGAATGGGACGAATGGATCAAACGCTTCGATCCGCTTCCGGGCATGCGGCAGATCATTTTTGCGGACATCCATGAAGTCAAGACTTCATGTGGAACTGGCGTACCGTTCTTTTCTTATACGGAAGAACGCGATGCTCTCCATAAGTGGGCCGAAGCCATGGGCGAGGAAGGTCTTGATGCTTATCATCACAAGAAAAACCGGATCAGTATGGACGGGCTCGTAACTCCCATCGGTCAAAAATGGAAAGACCGACTGTAAATGGATAAACAGCAGCCCAAAACCCGCCTCTCCTGCGAGTATTGGACTGCTGTTTTTGTTACGAGCCTTGATCTGGAATCGCGCCCTGCTGTGTCAAATACGCCAAGATAAGGCGAACTGACTCCTCGACGGACACCTCTCCGCTCTCGATTACCAACTCTGGAGCTGCCGGCTCCTCATACGGGGAAGTAACGCCGGTAAATTCACCGATCTCCCCGCTCCTCGCTTTCTTATACAGTCCTTTGGGATCCCGCCGCTCGCACTCCTCAATCGGGCAGCGGACGTAAATCTCTGCAAACTCGCCTGGTTCGAGCAAGCTGCGGGCCAGTTCGCGGTCTTCGCGGTAAGGCGAAATGAATGCCGTCAGCGTAATGATACCGGCGTCGACAAACAGTTTGGCCACCTCGGCGATCCGCCGGATGTTTTCTTTGCGGTCTTCCGGGGAAAAGCCGAGACCGCGGTTTAACCCGTGCCGGATGTTGTCGCCATCCAGCACATAGCTGTGCAAGCCGCGCTCGTGCAACTGCTGTTCGACGGCATTGGCCAAGGTGGATTTTCCCGCACCCGAGAGTCCGGTAAACCACAAGACGCAGCTTTTGTGACCATAGAGCCGCTGCCGGTCGCGCTTGGTGACAGCGGCGGGATGCCAGACGAGATGGGGTGCCGTTTCAAGGGTCATCTGTTTCTCTCCTCTCCCGCTGTCATCGAGGCGATGCCCGCAGCCCGGCAATCAGTACCTGGACGACCTCCGGCCGGCTGAATTCCGGCGGCGGCGCTTCCCCTCTCGACAGCATCTCCCTTACTTTAGTCCCGGACAGGGCGACGTGGTGAGCGCTGTCGTGCGGACAGGTCTTGCTCGAAGCCATGTTTCCGCAGCTTTTGCAGTAGAAGCTGTTCTCAAAGAACAGCGGCGTAATGCCCAGCTCGTCGGGACTGAAGCGGCGAAAGATGTGCTGGGCGTCATATGTGCCGTAGTAGCTGCCCACACCGGCGTGGTCGCGGCCGACGATAAAGTGGGTGCAGCCGTAGTTTTTCCGCACCAAGGCGTGGAAAATCGCTTCCCGGGGGCCGGCGTAGCGCATGGCGGCGGGAAAGACGGCAAGCTGTACGCGGCTGGCCGGGTAGTAATGGCGCAGCAGGACCTGATAGCTCCCCATGCGGACATCGGCGGGGATATCATCTGCTTTGGTCTCGCCCACGAGCGGATTGAGGAAAAGTCCGTCGACGATTTCCAATGCCGCCTTTTGTATGTACTCGTGGGCGCGGTGCACCGGATTGCGCGTCTGAAAGCCGACCACCGTCTTCCAGCCCCGCTCGGCAAACAGCTGCCTGGTCTCGGCCGGATCGAAATAGTGCGAGGCAAACGCCCCCTTGTCCGGCCTCCTCAGCAGGGTTACCGGTCCGCCGAGATACACGCCGGGGCGTTCCAGCAGTTTTTTTACCCCCGGATGATTGATGTCGTCCGTGCCGTATACCTGCCTCGCTTCGCGCACCTTGTCCGGCCGATAGATATCGGTGATTTGCATAAGGCCATACACTTCGCCCTGGTACTCCAGCCTGACCTGGTCGCCTACGGCCAATTCGGCCGCAGCTTCTTCCGGCACCGGCAGGGTAATCGGGAGGCTCCATACCTGCCCGCCGGCAAGCCTCATCTGCTCCACGACTGAATCGTAATTAGCCCGGTCCATAAAACCGCTGATCGGGCTGTACGCTCCGATCGCGATCAACTCCAGGTCAGAGAGCGCGAACGCGTCCAGCTCCACTTGCCGCGATGCCTGCGACAGATCGGCCGATGGATCGAAGCGATTGATCAATGTACCGCCGTGCGGTTGGCTTGTACTCATCGTGATCCGTCCTTTCTCCTATTTCGATGACGCGGGCGGCAGATGCAGGCCGCATTCCGTTTTGCCGCTGAACGCCCACCGCCCGGCCCTCGCGTCCTCTCCTGCTTCAACTGCCCTGGTGCACGGCTGGCACCCGATGCTGGGATAGCCTTGGTCGTGCAGGGGATTGTAAGGGAGCCCGAAAGCGTGCAGGTACTCCCAGATCTCCTGCCACGTCCAGTGAATCAGCGGACAGATTTTCAATGAGCGGAATTTCTCGTCCCGGTTGACAAACTCTACATTCGCCCGCGTCGGCGACTGCTCCCGCCGCAGACCGGACAGCCAGGCCAAAGCGCCATCCAGCACGCCGGCGAGCGGACTCACCTTGCGCAGTTGGCAGCAGAGGTCAGGCTGTTTTTGCCACAGCTCCTCCCCGTACGCGGCCGCTTGATCGGCAAGCGTCAGCTCCGGCTGAGTCATGGTGATGCGCAGGTCGGGGTACCGTTCGCGAACGCGTTTGATCAGTTCATAGGTTTCGGCGAAGTGGAGATGGGTGTCGAGAAAAAAGACGCGCGCATCCCGTTTGACCTGACTGATGTGGTCCAACAGCACGATCCCTTCCGCGCCAAAGCTGCAGGCGTACACCAGCTCATCGCCAAAGGCGGCGTATGCCCACTTGATCACGCCCATCGTGTCTGTGGCGGACAGCTCTGCGTTGACAGCAGCGAGTAGTTTGTCTGTTGCCGATTCATAACGGATACTCATATTCCCCCTCCTCGCCCGTTAAAATTGGGAAGTTTCGATCACATACCCTACTCCTTGCCGGCCCAGCGGTTTCTTTTCCACCAGGCTGAGCTGTTTGATCGCCATTGGAGCGATCGTGTGGCGCAGGATATTGTTTTCCGCCGAGCTGAATGCTTTTTCGTCGGATGACGCTATAACCACAACGGTCAGCAGCCGCTCCTGTTCCAATACCGCCTCCAGCTTATACAGGTACGTCTCTGTTTGCTGTTCCCCCATGTTTTCCTCCCCCTGTTTGGCGTTCCTTAAGCTGTTTGCAGGATCGCATCAACCTGCCGCTGGATCGCCTCCAGGCCGACGCGCTCTACGTAGCGCCAGTACGGTTCGCCACCCTGCCGCTCTTCTTTGTAGATCGCGATCAGCTGCGCAAGGAACGGTCCAAGATCGTCAGCCATGATCCGCGCTTTCAGTTTTTGATTGAACCGCGCCTCTTCCAGCGTGCCCCCAACGTAGATGTCAAAGGCGTCAACCATGCCGTTTGGCGTCTTGACCAAAGCCCCCTGCAAGCCGATATCGCCAATCTGCCGCTGTCCGCACGAATTGGGGCAGCCTACCATGTGAATCCGCAGCGGCGTGTCGAGCGCCACCGTCTGGTCCAGGTACTCCGCCAGCGTGCGCATCCGCTCTTTTGTCTCGACGACAGCCAGATTGCAGTACTCGATCCCCGTGCAGGAGACGGCGTAGCCGACAAACGTCTGGGGAGCGAGCGTAAAGCGGGTCGCAATGATCGGCTCGGTGCGGAAGGCCTCCAGCTTTTCCTCGGGGATCTGGCGGATCAACACATTTTGCGAATTGCAGGTGCCGATCGTTCCGTCACCGTACTCGTCTGCCAACCGGGCCAATTCGGACAGTTCGTCCGCGTTCATCCGCCCCACGGGAACAGACAGGCCGGCGTAGTAGAAGCCTTTCTGCCTCTGTTCGTGAAGGCCGTAAAAATACCCGGCATTCCATCCCTTCAGCAAGTCTTCCCCCCGCGTCTCCAGCGGGCCGATCAGCTTCACCAGCTCCTCGCGAAACTTTTCTGCGCCCCAATCGGCGACGAGGAATTTGAGGCGGGCGTGTGTCCGCTTTTGCCGGTAGCCAAAATCTCGGAACAGCGTGGTCACGCCTGCCGCTACCTTAACCACCTCTTCCGGGCGGCAGAAGACGTCCAGCTGCTGTGCCAGATACGGTTTGGCCGACAGTCCCCCGCCGACCCAGACGTGAAAGCCGACCACTTCTTCCGTGCCGATCGTCTTTTTAGCCGGAGAAAAGGCCAGGTCGTTGATCTGGGCGTGGGCCGCATTGTACACATTGGCCGAGATCGACATCTTGTACTTGCGCGGCAGATTGGAAAAATCCCGGTTCAGCAGGAAAAACTGCTCCAATTCCTTGATGATCGGACGCGTATCCAGCACTTCATGCGGGTCAATGCCGGCAAGCGGATTGCCCACGATCGTCCGCGGACAGTCCCCGCAAGCCTCAAACGAGGACAACCCGACTTCCGACAGCCGCGAAAAGATGTCGGCCAACGATTCCACCGTCAGCCAGTGAAACTGCACCGCTTGCCGCGTCGTCACATCCACCAGATCGCGGCCGTAGTCTTTTGCAATGCCTGCCAGCGTCCGGGCCTGCTGGCTGGTCAGGATGCCTCCGGGAATGCGGACGCGCATCATGAAGTGACCGTCTTTCGGACGCTGTTGGTAGATGCCCGCCCACTTAAACCGGTCGAAATCGGACGGCTCAATCGAGGTATACCCTTCTTTCGAGTAGCTGTTGACGATCGTCTCGATCACGTCCAGCCCGTCTTTTTCCAGTTTGGTCAACTCCATTTTGTTCAGATTGGGATCATCTGCCCATTTCCACTTTCTTTGCTCGGACACGGGTAAACACGCTCCTTTTTGACGAAATATTCGGACCTCAGTTCACAGCGGTGAGAAAGATGCTTACGAATGATTATAAACGATAATTCCTATATGTTTAGTATGAATTATAGTCAGGTTATTTTTTTCTGTCAATGAGAAAAAATTCGAAAAAATCGGAGTCAGACCTGATCGCCAAGCAGGAATGGAACCCGCCGAAGCAAATATATGTTCCTATGATCAGATGAAAGGGTGAGCATGATGAATCTCTCTCAAGAAAATCATTTTTTACAGATAAACTGCCAAACCTGGAATCAAGAGGCACACCGTTTCTTCGGCAGAACGCCGCTACCCGATTATGGTCCCTTTGCACCAGGCGAGGAAGAACTTCGGTTGCTTGGTGATGTGGAGAATAAAAGGGTGTTGGACATCGGCTGCGGCAGCGGCCATTCGCTGCAGTACATGGCTTTGCGAAAAGCAGGTGAGCTGTGGGGTTTGGATTTATCAAGTACACAGATTGAAACCGCCAGGCAGCTGTTACAGGATAAAACGCCACAATTACGATTGTTTGCGTCACCGATGGAGGCAGACCCTGGATTGCCGCACGGCTATTTTGATATTGTCTACTCAATATTTGCTCTCGGCTGGACGGTAAACCTGCATAAAACCTTCAATAACATTTGGAATTATTTGAAGCCGGGAGGCGTGTTTGTTTTTAGTTGGGAACATCCTTTGTATAACCGGGTTGAATATCAGGATGATTCTTCGATTTTTCACAAGTCGTATTTGCAGGAAGGACCTTATTACCATGAAAAATGGCCCGCACCAGCCGTTATGCATCAGTACAAACTGAGTACATATGTAAATGAGCTGATTGGCACGGGCTTTCAGATAGAGAAAGTAATCGAAGAAGTCTCAATCCCCGATGATTCGAGTGAAAACAACCGAAACGCATGGTATTTTATAGAGAAAGCAAAGCTTGTTCCCGCTACTCTCATTATGAAAAGCAGAAAGCCCGGATGAGAGCTGTTTCATTCGAACAACCTCCCGGCTCTGCAACGGGTAATATGCCGTTTCAAGCCGGGAAAGCTGTTAAAATATCTACTTCAGATACAGTTCTCCAGAACCGATAATGACGCAATTCCCCCCGATCTTTACTTCCTTGTATGCGTTCCCCTCCTTCACAATCGTGATGTCAATATAACTGGGCCTCCCCATTTCCATTCCCTGTTCGCTTCTCATGAGATACACTCCGTTGTCAGTTGGCGGGATGACAGCATGTTCGACTAAATAAGCTCCTAAAGGACCGCTCGCTGCTCCCGTAGCCGGATCTTCCGGAATTCCCATGGCGGGCGCAAACATCCTGCTGTGAACGGAAGAGCGGGATTCCTCGGTTTCCGGCGTAAATGTAAAAATATGTTTTGTCTCGGGATTGCCGCTAAAATACTTCTCCCATATGTCCATACGGAATTGCATCTTTTGCATGGCTGTGAGTGAGCGGACCGGGATAAACAAAAACGGCACTCCTGTGGAAACGGTCTGAATCGGCAACGCCGGATCCAGATCTTCTGCGGATAGGGACAGCAGGTCTGCTGCTAACTGAGTCTCACCGTATTTTTCACCAAAAACAGGCAGCGGCTGATTCATTTCCACTCTGGAGATTTGAGCATGGACCTTAAAAACAGTTACGGGGATATCCCCTACTCCTTCCTCTATGATCCATTCATTCGCTCCTTCTTTTGTCCCCAACAAACCTTTTTCCGCCAAGACGTAAGCGGCCCCGATGGTTGGATGTCCGGCCATCGGCAGTTCAACTTTTGGCGTAAAGATTCGAAAACTCTTTGTCTTTTTTGGATCACGCGCCGGTCGGATAAAGACGGTTTCGGAAAGGTTTAGTTCCCTGGCGATTTTTTGCATGGTTTCTGTGTCCAAGGCTGCCTCTTCTTGAAAAACAGCCAGCTGATTGCCTCCAAAGGGCGCAGCGGTAAAGACGTCGACCAACGTGTAAGGCAAGGTTTTCATACAAATCCTCCCTGCTTTTTTCTTTCATCATATTCCGGTTCTTTACATTAATCAAATGAATGTTCATAATAATTATCATGAAATTAATTCATAATTGGAGTTGATGGGCTATCACATTGCTGCAATTTGAAATTTTTCGGGCCGTTGTCGATGCGGGAAGCTTTACAAAAGCGGGAGACAAGCTTGGCCTGTCCCAATCTGCTGTCAGCCATGCCATCAAGGGTCTGGAAGCCGAACTGAACCTTACCCTTTTGCACAGGGGGCGTTCAGGCATCTCACTCACTTCCGAAGGGGAAGCGATGATGGCGTATGTGAGGCAAATTCTGCATCTGACAGAAAAAATGAAACAAGAGGCTGGCCGGTTGAATGGGATGGAGGTCGGAACACTTCGAATAGGAACGTTTCCCAGTGTTTCAGCGTCCTTGCTGCCTTCCATTTTGGAAAAATTCCATTCCGCGTATCCTGGGATCCACGTTGAATTCCATGAAGGTGGTTACACGGAACTCAAACAAATGGTATCATCAAATATCATTGACATCAGTTTTCTCACTTCAAACGATAGCGCGAACCTCGACTTCATCCCGTTGTTTCAGGATCATCTGCAAGTGATCCTGCCGGGAAATCACCCCTTGCAAACGAAGAAACAGCTAAGTGTTCGAGACATCGCATCCTACCCTTTTATCATGCCAAAAGACGGATGTGACGATCTGATCAAGCAGCTGTTTGCAAAACATCATCTGCAGCCGAAGGTTTATTGTGAAATCGCAGACAACCAGGCGATCATCGCGATGGTGCAAAAAAACTTAGGTCTCAGCATCGTTCCGGAATTAGTGGCGCATGGCAATCACGACGGTCTAAGCAGAGTGCGGTTAAAGGAACAGTGCTTTCGAACGGTGGGATTGGCTCTTCAAAACCTTCCTCAAGTTTCTCCCGCCGTTGCTGCCTTTATCAACTTGACCAAATCCGTAGTCGGCGGCCATATCATTCATGAAGGTCGTAAATAGAGTAACCCCAAAAAGAACGGAGGAATCTCATATGAAATATCGCAGATTAGGCAAAACGGAAATGAAAGTCTCGGTAATCGGACTGGGCACCTGGCAGTTTGGCGGCGAATGGGGCATCGATTTTTCCCAAGAGGAGGCAGACCGGGTCTTAAACCGTGCAAAGGAACTGGGAATCAACCTGATCGATACGGCGGAGTGCTACGGGGATCACCTGTCGGAGCAGTTGATCGGGAACTTCCTTAAAAAAGACCGCCGGGAAGACTGGGTCGTCGCCACCAAATTCGGCCACCAGTTTCACGATAAATTCAAACGGACGGACAAGTACGGGGCACAGGATGTGCAAAAGCAGTTGGAAGACTCGCTGCGGGCACTGCAAACGGATTACATCGACCTGTATCAATTCCATTCCGGTCCGGATCAGGCATTTGACAACGACGACCTCTGGACCTATCTCGACAAGCAGGTGCAGGCAGGCAAAATTCGCCACCTGGGCCTCTCCTTGAACAAGCAAGCCAGCATGCATCAGACCGGGTCGGCGACAAAGGTGAAGGCGAGTACGATTCAAGTGGTGTACAACCGCCTGGATCGAAAACCGGAAGCGGAGGTATTCCCCTCCTGCCAAGAGCAGGATTTGGGCGTCTTGGCCCGCGTACCTTTGGCGAGCGGCTTTCTGAGCGGAAAATACAAGCCGGGTTCCGTCTTTGCGGCAAATGATGTGCGGCAAAACCACGATCAGGCGCAGGTGGAGCAGATGCTGAGGGAAGTGGAGCAGATCAAGCAAAACGAGGTGTCGCAAGGGGTGGACATGGCGCAGTGGGCTTTGGCCTGGTGCTTGCGGCATCCAGCGGTGACGACAGTCATTCCGGGCTGCAAAAATCCGGCGCAGGTGGAAGCGAATGCGAAGGCGGCTGAGTATGTAGAGGAAGATCATCCTCAGGCTTGGCGAGAATAGCCGGATACGCAGGGGGAAATGCCCCCTGCTTTTTCTTTGGAGTACATTAGGGATGGAAACAGAAAAAAATGGGCTCGCTTCGTTCGTGGCACGCCTGCGAGGAAGCGGGACTGGCCGTCTACATTACAAAAAACGGCACGTCGACCAAAAATGACTGGGAGTCAATCAACGTAGAATTTGGCCGACAAGCGTGTGCCGTTTTTTTTCGTTCCGACTGGGTGGGCGTGCCAAGGCCTCTGCTTGCTCCTAATGACAGCCTGTTACCTTCTGAAACAATCCGTATGCTTCGTTCCATAGCGCTGCTTCCTGGGGTTCATAGCTCTTGATTGCCAGCGATTCGCGAAGGAGTGCTCGGGCCTCGCGGATATCGCGGAGTTGGCCGTGGGCGATCAGTTGGACGGCGAGGTTGCCAAGCGCAGTCGCTTCGGCGGGGCCAGCCCAGACCGGGCAGCCGATGGCATTGGCGGTCCATTGGCACAACAGGGCGTTGTTTACGCCGCCGCCGACCAGGTGCAGGCCGGCGAAATGCTTCCCGCTTAGCAGCTCTGTGCGCACCAGGACGAGGCGGTACTTCATCGCCAGGCTCTCCAGCACGCAGCGCAGGATCTCGCCTTTCGATTCGGGAACGGACTGCCCGGTGTCCCGGCAGTACTGCTGAATCTGCTTTGGCATATGGGCCGGATGCAAAAACATCGGATCGTCCGGATCGATAAAGCGTTGAAACGGCTTGGCGCCACCTGCCAACGCGACCATCTCTTCGTAGCCGAGACGAGTCCCGCCGACCGCCCAGCAGCGCCGGCACTCCTCGAACAGCCACAGCCCCATGATATTCTTGAGCAGCCGAAACGTCCGATTGACGCCGCCTTCATTGGTAAAATTCCACTCCAACGCCTGATCGTTGATCACCGGCTGCGGCACTTCCGTCCCCAGCAGCGACCAGGTGCCGCAGCTCAAATAGGCAAAGTCCGGAGAGAGTGAGGGGATCGCCGCCACGGCCGAAGCGGTATCGTGCTCCCCTACGGCGACCACGGGCAGCGGCGGACACTCCAGCTCCGCACACAGGGAGGGCTGCAGCGCGCCGACAACCTGCCCGGGCTCGACTGCCTCGGCGAACATTTCTGCTGGCAGGCCCAAGCCTTGCAGGATGTATTCGTCCCATGAACGGGTCAGCGGATTGTACAGTTGGGTCGTGGAAGCGTTGGTCCATTCGCTCTTCTTTTCTCCCGTCAGGAAATACCGCAAGAGGTCGGGCATCATCAAGAAGCTCGCTGCCTGTTCGAGCAGCGGGGAACCCGACTGCTTCAGCGCATACAGCCGATACAGGCTGTTGATTGGCATAAACTGGATACCCGTCCGGGCAAAAATCTCCCGCTTCGGCAGGATGGCGCACACCTCTTCCAATTTGCCGTCGATCAGGCTGTCGCGGTAATGATAGGGATTGCCGAGCAGCTCCCCGTGCGTGCCGATCAAGCCAAAATCGACTCCCCAGGTGTCGATGCCCACGCTGTGCAATTCTGAAAAGCCTGTCTGGCGGGCTTTTAGCAACCCCTGTTTTAATTCGTGGAACAATCGCAGAACATCCCAGTACAGCCGCTCCCCTACCCGCACTGGGCTGTTTTCAAATCGGTGAACCTCCCAAAATGCCAGTCTGTTTCCGTCCACCCGCCCGGCTACCGCTCTGCCGCTGCTTGCGCCCAAATCAAATGCGAGTACGTTCACCAGCTCGCCCCACCTTTGCCGCGGCTGAGAATCTGATCGGCGTAGCCGCTCTCCAGATACGCTTTCATCGGGTCGGCAGGCAGACCCATTTCCTCCCGCACGACACCAAGCAAGGGACGAACGTCGCACTCGAACGCCTCCCTGACGATATTTTCCGCGGCGAGGACATCTTGGGACTCCTGGGCCCTCGCAAGCTCCTCTAAATTGACTAGCAGCGCTTTGGCGTACTGGGTCTGGACATTGATCACAGAGCGAATCATCGCCGGAATCTTCGGTTCAATCGCGTGGCTCTGATCGATCATGTAGGCGATCCGCTCTGCCGTGCGCCGAACGCCGGGGCTTTCGTCGGCCGACGCGGCGATGATTTGGTGGAAGATCAGAAACAGCTCATACGGGTTGATCGCCCCAGCGATCAGGTCGTCATCTCCGTATTTTCTGCTGTTAAAGTGAAAGCCGCCCAGCTTTTGTTCATCCAGGAGGTATGCGACGATGTGCTCCACGTTCGTCCCCTGCGGGTGATGCCCTGTGTCAACCAGCACCTGGGCCTGTTCCCCCAGCTTTACGGCTGCGTTGAACGCCATGCCCCAATCGGCCAGGTCGGTGTGGTAAAAAGCTGGTTCGTAGAATTTGTACTCGATCAGCATGCGCATGTCGGCCGGCATCGCCTGGTAAGTCTCAGCCAGCGCCCCCATCAGCCAGTGCTTGCGTTTTCGCAAATCCGCCTGTCCGGGGTAATTGGTACCATCCGCCAGCCAGATGCTGATGACCCTGGAGCCAACCGCTTTGGCGATCTCCACGCACTCCAGAAGATGGGCAAGCGCCTTTTTGCGAACGCGGGGGTCGGCGCTGCAGACACTGCCGAAGATGTAATCGTCTTCCTGAAACAGGTTAGGGTTGACCGCACCGATCGCGATACCCAAATCCTCGGCGTGCTGTTTCAGCTTGGCGTAATCCTCCACCTTGTCCCAAGGGATGTGAATTGCCACGGACGGGCAGGCTCCGGTCAGCCGATGCACCTCGGCGGCATCGGCCAGTTTTTCATAGGGGTCCCGGGGGACGCCCTGCTGCGCAAACACCTTGAATCTCGTGCCGGAATCGCCGTATCCCCAGGACGGCGTCTCCAGTTTGAACGCTTTTACTTTGGCTTTCACCTGTTCCACATCGATTCCCCGATCCCGCTGCTGCTCTGCAAACAGCAGGTAGGCACGATCACTCATGACTTCTCCTCCCTTCCTTAAGCCCGGCAGCGGCTCACCGGGTAAATGCCGCCGGGATGCCGCCGTCAACCGTAATCATGCAGCCGGTCGTCTTCTTTGCCCTGGATGAAGCCAAAAACGCGATCGCTTCGGCGATATCCTGTGGGTAGACGTTGACTCCCAGCGTCGTCCGGTTGCGGTAATGCTCTTCCAGTTGGTCTGGCGAAATGCCGTAAGCCGCCGCCCGTTCGTTGCGCCATGCGGAACTCCAGATCGCCGAGCCCTGCAGGACGGCGTCGGGCAGGACGGTGTTGACGCGAATCCCGGCACTTCCTCCTTCTGCCGCGATGCACCGGGCCAGATGAACCTCGGCCGCCTTGGCGGCGCTGTAGGCTGCCGCGTTTTTTCCCGCATAAAGTGAATTTTTTGAGCCGACAAAGACCATGCTTCCTCCCATATCCTGCTGTTTCATCACTTTGTAGGCCTCTCGCGCGACGAGGAAGTACCCAGTCCCGAGCACGTTCATGTTCACTTCCCATTCCTCCAGCGTCGTCTCCTCAAACGGGCTGGACGTCGCCAAGCCAGCGTTGTTGACCAGAATATCGATGCCGCCGTAGGTCAAGACCGCCTGGCGAATCGCCTCCTCGACCTCTTGTTCCCGGGTGACATCCAGCTTTAGCGCCAGCGCCCTGCCCTCCCCGTACGCCTGGTTGATTTCCCTGGAAACCTCCTCGGCGCCTTCCAGGTTCAGGTCCGCGACGACCACGTGAAGTCCCTCTGCCGCCAGCCGTTTGCAGGTGGCGCTGCCGATTCCGCCCGCCCCGCCGGTAACGAAGCCCACCTTGCGGGAAAATTCAGCTTCCGGTGGTGCCAGGGTCAACTTGTACAGCTCCAGCGGCCAGTATTCCACGGCATAAGACTCTTGTTCGCTCAGGGAGACAAATTGTCCGATCGCCGAAGCCCCCCGCATGACGGCGATGGCACGGTGGTACAATTCGCCGCTTACCTTGGCCATTTGGCGGGACTTGCCCGAATTGACCATGCCGATCCCGGGTATCAGTATGACTCGCGGTGCCGGGTCTCCCATCTTGTCCTGCTCGGCCCGGTTTCTCTCGAAGTAGCGTCGGTATTCCTGCACAAAGCGGGCGATCCCTGCCTGCAAGGCTTGCTTGAGCAGACCGGCGTCCCGGCTCGCCGGATCCCAATCCACGAACAAAGGAACGCGTTTCGTGTGCACCAGATGATCCGGGCAGGCCGCTCCTACCTGTGAAAGCCGCAGCGCATCGCGACTGTTGACAAACGCCAGCACCTCCTCGGAATCGTCGAAGGTGAGCAGCGTGCTTCGCTCCTTGCCCACCATCCCGCGGATCACCGGCATCACCTCTGCCAGCAGTTCCCTGCGCTCATCGGGCGGGAGGGCTTGATGCCTGGTACCGCCAAACACTTCCGCATCTTCTGTCCGGGAGTCAAGGTACTCCTCCGCTTCCCGAATGACCGCGATCGTCTTGGCGTAGCACGCTTCCGCTGTATCGCCCCAGGTGACCAAACCGTGCTTTTCCATCAGCACCAGCTCGGCATGCGGATTATTCTGCACCGCTTCGGCGATCAGCTTGGACAGGGTGAATCCGGGGCGGACGTAGGGAACCCAGACAAAACGCCCGCCGTATATCCTCTCAGCCACCTGCCGGCCGTTGTCGGCGCAGCACAGGCTGATAATCGCGTCAGGATGGGTATGGTCGACGTGAGCGAACGGCAGGAAGGCGTGCAGCAGCGTCTCGATGGACGGACGCGGATGACGGCTGTCGATCATGCAGTGGCGCAAGTACTCCACCATCTCATCGTCAGACATCTCTTCGCGCTCGATCAGCGGGCGAATATCGTTCAGGCGCAAGCCGGTAAACTGGTGTGCCTGCATCGTAGCCAAGTCCGACCCGCTTCCCTTCACCCACATGACTTCGATTTCACGGCCGCGAAAGTCGGTTTCCACGGTTTTCAGCGAAGTATTGCCGCCGCCCCAATTGGCTACCGACCGGTCCGCTCCCAGCAGATTGGAACGGTAGACCAATTCGTCCAAACCGCCGGTTCTTCGCTTTGCTTCGGCTGGATCCCAGAGATTTTTGACCACTATATACGCCTCCTGTCACTGTTTTTGGTATAAAATGGATTTTTCTTGCGGCAAAAAGGAAGCAAGGTATCCCCTTAGGGGAGGAACCCTGCTTCAATTGTCTCGTCCATGACCTGGCGACAGAGGTGTTAAAATTTGTAATCTCCGGCGTTTTCCTTGGTGAAGTCGGTGGGAGGGCCCATGATGATGGTCTTCCCGTCGGATTTCACCTGGATTTTGCCGACACCCGGCACCTCCTGCCCGTCGGTAAGCTTCTTGCCCTCAGCCAGGTCCTTAGCCACGGCAACGGCCAGATACCCCAGTTTTTCCGGGTCCCACAGCGTCGCTACATCGAGCGAACCGTCATCGAGAAAAGGCTTCGAATCGGTCGGCAGGGCCGTGCCGACGACGGCAATTTTGTCCTGCAAGCCTTTTTCCTGCACTGCCTGAGCCGCTCCAAGCGGGGCTGGTGTAGAGAAGGCCATGATTCCCTTTACGTCGGGGTTGGCTTTGATCAGATCCAGCGTCTTTTGGTACGCGACCTGCTGCTTTTCATCGGAAGCGATCTTGTCGCCGATAAACTTCAAGTTCGGGTATTTTTCCTGTGCCTGCTTTGTCGCCCAGTCGATCCAGGTGTTCAGGTTGGCAGCCGACAGTCCGCCGGTGACAACCGCGATTTGCGCCGAGTCGGTTCCCATTTTTTCGACGAGCAGATCGGTGACGTGCCGTCCGTACACCTCGTCGTCTATCTGGTGAACGGAGTACTCGACGAGCGATTGGTCAGCCGGCGTATCCCAATCGATCACGCGGATCCCCTGTTCCTTCGCCTTCTTCAAAACAGGGGTCAGCGATGCCGGATCGTTGGGGGCCACGGCGATCACATCCACCTTTTGAGCGATCAAATCTTCGATTACCTTCACCTGCTGGGCCGCATCCGCTTGGGTGGGTCCGGTATAAATCACGTCCACGCCGAGCTCTTCACCCGCTTTTTTCGCGCCTCTCTCCGACGCGTTAAAGTAGGGAATGCCGATCAGCTTCGGGACGACGGCAATCTTCAGCTTGGCATTCCCCTTGGGCGCCTCCGGCTGGGCTGCCGGCTGCTGCGCGGGCGTGCCGGACGAAGAGCCGGAGGAATTGCCGGACGGGGCGCTTGCCGGCGCATTGGCGCCGCAGGCAGTCAACATCCCGATCGATACGATGAGCGATAACAATCCGGACCATTTTTTCATCATGCATACTTCCCCCTTACTGTTTTCTTTTACACCTGAGCCTGACGAAGCACCCACCTTGTCTTTCCCAAGCACTCCCCCTTTTGCGGTCCTTGAGCGAATAAACTCTGGCGTCAGATCACCCCCCGCTCCGCCAAGCGCTTCTGCCGCGCTTTCGCCGACAGGAAGTTAAGGACGAGAACAAGGATGAGGATGAGTCCCATCATCATGTCGACAACGGTCCTCGGCACGCCCAGCAGGTTGAGGCCGTTGGACAACACCTGAAAGACGCCGACGGCAAAGACCGTGCCCATCACTTTCCCGTATCCCCCGGCAATCTCGGTGCCGCCCAGCACGGCAGCGGCGACGCTTTGCAGCAGATAGGACGAGCCGAGATCTACTTTGGCGGAATTGTATCGGGAGATCATGATGATCGACGCGACTGACGCCAACAGGGCGGAGAACAGGTAGACTCGCATCAGCACGCGCCGGGTATTGATCCCGGAAAACAGCGTGGCCAGCGGGTTGCTGCCGACCATGAAGACGCAGCGGCCCCACTTCGTCTTGTTGAGCAGGATCGAGGTGCCAAGAGCAATCGCAAAGAAGATCAGGATCGGAACCGGGACAGAAGCGATCGACCCGTTCCCGATCACGGCAAAGGCGTCGGGAAATCCTGAGATGGCATTCCCTTTGGTGATGCCAAGGATCAACCCTTCAAACAGCACCATCGAACCCAATGTCACCAATATCGGTGAAACGCCGATCACCGCCACAAAAAAGCCGTTCATCAAACCGCACAGGGCCGCTGCCGCCACGCCTGCCAGAACGGCGACGAGTATCGGGCTCCCCTTGGACAGAAGGAGGGCGATCACGACACCGGACAGCGCAGCCGTAAAGGTCAACGAGAGGTCGATGCCCGCCGAGATGATCACGACCATCATGGCCAGCGCCAAAATGCCCAGCTCAGGCAGTTGGAACATCATGTTGCTCAAGTTGTAGGCATCGAGAAAGCCTGGCGCACACAGCGCCATCAAGGCGAACAGCACTGCGAAAATCAAACCCAACACGGCTTCCTTGGAAAAGCTTTTCACCACTGCCCCCCCTCCCCTTCTACCTCCACTTTCATCAGCTTCTCTTCCGCTCGCTTGCGCTGCAGGTGGTCGTAGGAGACAGCTGCCAGAATCACCAGCCCGACGACGACCTTCTGCCAATACGTATCGATATGCAAGAGAATCAGTCCGTTCTGCATCACGCCAAGCAGCAGCGCTCCGAGCAGCGAGCCTGCGACCGAGCCGCTGCCGCCCAGGATGTTGGCCCCGCCGATGACGACGGCGGCAATTACGGTCAGTTCAAACCCGAGCAGGCCGTTCGGATCGACCGCTTTGGTGTAAGCGGTCTGGGCAACCGCCGCTACGCCCGCCAAAAAACCCATGTACCCGTAGACGAACAACTGAATCCGGTCGAGGTTGATGCCCACTCTGCCTGCCGCCGTCCGGTTCCCGCCGATGGCGTAGACAAAGCGGCCCGCGACCGTGTGCTTTAAAATGAACCAGGTCAAGAGCGCAACGGCGAACAGGATGTAGATCAGGATCGAGACGCCGAACAGCTTGCTTTCCGCAAAGCTGATAAAGACCTTGGGAAAATTGGTGCTGTTCAGGTACGCGCCATTGGTAAAAAACAGGATGGAGCCGTTAATGATGCTCATCGTCCCCAGGGTCACGACGATCGGGGGAATCTTGATCTTGGCGACGAGCAGACCGTTTATGAGCCCAAGCACAATTCCGCACAGCGGGGCCAAAAGAAACAGCAGCACCAGCGAGAGAAAGCCGTCCGGGAGGCCAAGCATCACGTGCCCCAGGATGACGGCGACGGCGCTTGTTACGGCCGCGACCGACACGTCGATTCCGCCGGTGATGATCACGAGCGTCATACCGATCGCCAGGATGCCCAGCACGGCGTTTCCCTTAACGACATCGATCACGTTGTCAAAGCTTAAAAAAACGGGGTTGATCAGAGAAATCACGGCACACAGCAGCAGGAGGACGGCTGCGATCCCAAACTCTTTTTGCCCAAAAAGCTTGCCCACGCCCTACACCTCCTCTCCTGCCGCGGCAGGTCTTACCGGGTATTCGCTCCCCGCCGCACGATCGCCTAACACAGCCAGGTTCATGATCGCCTCCTGGGTGGCCGACTCCGCCGCCAGCTCGCCTACGATCCTGCCGTGCCGCATAACGGCGATGCGGTCGCTGACCGCCAGGATCTCCGGAAGTTCAGAAGAGATCATTACGATGCCCATCCCCGCCTGTGCCAGCTGGCGCAGCAGTCTGTGGATTTCCGTCTTCGCGCCGATATCGATGCCGTTGGTCGGCTCGTCGATCAGCAGTATTTTCGGTTCGGCGGCGAGCCATTTGGCGATCACCACTTTCTGCTGGTTTCCTCCCGAGAGCTGTTCGACCGGCAGCTGCGGCAGCTGCGGACGGATGTCCAGTTTGCCGATGTACTCGTTTGCCAGGCCGATTTCCTTTTGGCGCACCATGAATGCCCATTTGTTTGTCAGCTTGTCGAGGATGGCAAGGGAGATGTTATTGACGACCGACTGCCTCAGAACGAGCCCCTGCAGCTGCCGGCTTTCCGGGATGTAAGCAATGCCGTGCCGCACCGCATCCTCCGAAGTGCGAATGACTGCCCTCTCGCCGCGTATGAAAAGTTCTCCCCGATCCGGCGTGCTCAGTCCAAATATAGCCTGGGCCAGCTCTGTGCGTCCTGAACCGACAAGTCCGGTGATCCCTAATATCTCGCCGGCGTGCAGGGTGAACGAAACATCCTTGAAATTCCCTTTTTTGCTCATTTCTTTTACGGTCAAAAGCGGTTCTCCGGGGACCTGTTTGTCCCGCTTTACGTGTTCCAATTTTCGTCCCACCATCAGCGAGATCAGCTGTTCCTCGTCGATCTGCTGTTTGGGGTACGTGCCTACGTACCTGCCGTCCCGCAGCACTGTGAAGCGATCGGCGACAGCGAACAGCTCCTTCAGCTTGTGGCTGATGAAAATGATGGCAATCCCTTTTTGCCTCAGGTCGGCGATGACGCGAAACAACAGCTCCACTTCTGCGGATGACAGGGAGGAAGTAGGTTCGTCCATGACGATCAGCTTGGAGTCGAAGGCGAGCGCCCTGGCAATTGCGACAAGCTGCTGCCGGGCGATGCTCAACCGGGAGATGGGAACTGTCACATCCAGTTCTACGCCCAGCTCCCGCAGAGCTCGTTTGGCCGCCTCCCGAACCCCTCGCCAATCCATCCTCTGCCGCCAGCTCCCCGTGCTGCTAAGACCCATGACGATGTTCTCGGCCACCGACAGATTGGGAAAGAGACTGAGATCCTGGTAGATGATCGAAATCCCTTTCAGGGCGGCATCCAGCGGCCGGCGGATGTTGGCAGAGGCCCCGTCAAAGGTAAATTCGGCCCCAGGATCCGGCTGTTCCACACCGGCGAGAATTTTCATCAGCGTCGATTTTCCCGCGCCATTTTCCCCGATGAGCGCGTGGACCTCGCCCCGGCTTACCGTCAGCTGTACGTCATCCAACGCTTTCACCCCGGGAAATGTCTTGCTGATACGGCGCATCATGAGCAAATCCGACATGTTACCACCCCCTTCTGCCCGTGCCTAGCGCCTAGGCCGAGTGATTCTCCATCAAGTAATGCGTCAGCCGCCGCTCGCGGCAAAAATCGTTCACTTCCTGCAGCGTCGGAATTCCCGCTTGCGCTCCCATCCGCCCTACCTTCAACGCCGCGGCAATCGTGGCAAAGCGGGCGGCGGCAAACAAGTCCTGGCCGTCCGCCAAAGCGCAGGCGAGCGCTCCGGCGAAGACATCTCCCGCTCCCGAGGTGTCAACCGGGAAAATCGGAACCGCTTCGACGTGTTCCCATTGCCCGTCGACGTAGACCAGCGCCCCTCCCTCTCCCATTTTGATAATCGATTGCTTGACGCCCATTCCGGCAAAGTACCTGGCTGCGTCCAGAGCCGATTCGGCATCAACTGGATCGATCCCGGTCAGGTGTCTGGCTTCCTGGCGATTCGGGATCACCACATCGGCCAAATCCAGCGTCCGGACGGTCACTCCCTCTGCCGGGGCGGGATCGAGAATCACGCAAAGCCCGGATGCCCGCGCCTTGGTCATAGCCTGAATCACTGCCTCTTCGGGAACCTCCATTTGAACCAGCATCACACGGCATTGCTCAATCTCCGCGGCGCACCTGTCGATATCCTCTGCCGCCAGCGCATCGTTTGCCCCTTTGACGACCAGGATGGTGTTTTCCGCCGTCTCATCGATCGTGATCAGCGCGACCCCTGTGTGAATGTGGTCGGCCCGCTTGATCCGGCTAATGTCTACACCGTTTCGGTGCAGGGTATCGATCAATCTGTCGCCAAACACATCCCTTCCAACACAGCCGATCAGTACCGCCTCTTTTCCCAGTTTGGCGCACGTTGTCGCCTGATTGGCTCCCATCCCCCCCGATAAAATCTCCACGGACCGGCCAAACATCTTGTCCCCGCGCCCCGGATACTGGTCGGCCACTGCGACGATATCCGTGTTGATACTGCCAACAACAGCGATTTTCATGGTATTCGACCTCCAGTCAGGAGCGTCGCCTACGGTTGCAGGCTTGCTCCTGTACGTATGAAATGGCGCAGCTCAGAGGCGGCGGATCCCACCTCCACCCCCGGCCGAAACAGGCTGGATGTGCCGCAGACCAACATCGACGCACCGTTTTGAAGCACCCGGGGGATCGTTTCGAAGCTGACATTTCCGTCTACCTCGATAAGAATCTCTTCCCTGCTCTCTTCGATGATCCGTTTCAGCCGCGCGATCTTCGCATAGATACTGGGAATAAACGTCTGTCCGGCAAAACCCGGATTCACGGACATGAGACAGACGTAATCCGTCACATCCAGGACGTAATCGAGCACACAGAGAGGTGTGGAAGGATTAAGCGCCACCCCAGCCCTCAGTCCGTGACTGCGAATGCGCTGCAGGGTTCGCTGCAGATGTCCCTTCGCCTCCGCGTGGACACTGATCATATCCGCTCCGGCAGCCGCGAACAGGTCGATGTGCCGCTCTGGTTCGTCAGCCATCAGATGAACATCGAACGGTTTGCTCGTGTAAGGTCGCAGCGCTTTTACCATATCCGGCCCCATCGTAAAGTTGGGGACAAAGCTTCCATCCATGATGTCGAAGTGATAGTAGTCGACTCCCGCCTGCTCCAACGCCTCCACCGTTTCTTTCAGTCTGCCGAGATCGGCGCACATCAGCGACGGTCCTATCAGAGTCACGCTCCTTGCTCCTTTCCTCTGGATGTTTCGATGCAAAAATCAATGCCAAGCCTCTTATCGTCAACCTGAGTAAAACGGTTTCAAGTTTTATTCTGAATATATTATAAATTCGATCTATTTTGTTTTCAACATAATTTCTCTTCAAACAAAAATAAAACCAACTAAAGTAAACAAAAATGGTAGTGTTTTCAAGTGCCCGTCATGTCACAAAATCAAAAAGTGATTTGTCTTCATCTATGAAGCGGGAACGAAAGGAGCCCGCTGAACACGTAGAGTATGGGGAGTGAATCTACCGTACCGGTAAAGAAAAACTTCATGAGATTGAAAATCCAAAATAGTAGATTAAGGAGAGGAAGAAAATGGAGAAACTACTCGTTATTAATGCACATCCAAAGGTGGATACCGATTCATCCGTAAGTTTGCAAGTTCTTCGGCATTTTCTGGAGACTTACAGAAAATGTAATCCAGGAGGAACCATTGAACAAATCGATTTATATCGTGAACACATTCCCTACATTGACCATGTCTTCCTGAGTGTGCAGGATAAAATAAGGAGGAATGAACGCTTGAGCGTAGAAGAGCAGCGCCTGGCCTCCCGCATGTCGGATATTCTTCGACAGTTTAAGAGTGCGAAAAAGTACGTCATCGCGATGCCGCTGCATAATTTCAATATTCCATCGAAGCTTAAAGACTACATGGATAACATTCTGATCGCGAAAGAAACTTTCGCCTATACGGAAAATGGATCGGTCGGTTTGCTTACCGACGGCCGAAGGGTACTCGTCATTCAAGCGAGCGATGCAATATATACAAACAACGACTGGTATACAGAGGTGGAATACTCACATAAATACTTGAAATCCATGTTCAATTTTATAGGGGTTGACTATCAAATCATTCGTGCGCAGGGAAACTATCTCATGGACAGGGAAGAGGTTTTGTCGAAAGCGTTTCAAGAAGCAGAATTGGCGGCTGCTTCCTATACAGAGGTCCGAAATTGAAAAGGGGATAAGAGAATGAAGGCTGCCTATCCAATTCATCGGCAGCCTTCACACCGAGTTCAAGGTCGAAATGCACAATTAACATGCTGCTGAGATTAACGAAAAACGTTGTACTCACTTATGATTCGTATCATCGAAGCGCGAAATTCGAAGGCACGTTCCCCCTCTACCTGCCTTATGATGAAGTATCGCTTGCCGCGATACTTCACCAACGTCAGATAAAGGGGGAACCACGCATGTGCCTGTCGTTTCACGACAGACCTGTTACGGCTCCAGCCTAGCAGAACCCCAACACAAAAAAGCATCTAGCCGCAAATGCGCTACACGCTGTTCATAGATACTTTGAACACGATATTCTAAAGCGAGAGTTACTCCTCCCATTGTTACAAACCTTCATTGTGAAGGTTATACGTGGCGTGGTGACCGTTTGTTCGCGCTCAAGTGAAGAAGGAACCGCGTGGCTCCCTCAAACGAATTTCAAATAATACCTTTCTCCTTCATACTCGAATGTTGAGTAGTTGATACAATAACGAAATCGAGCAATTCAATGCCAATCAGCTCCCCCACAATTTTAATGCGTTTGCCGATTTCCATATCCTCATCCGAAGCGGTCGTATCGCCACTTGGATGATTGTGGGCAATAATGATGCTAGCGCTATTCGATAAAATAGCCGCTTTAAACACTTCGCGTGGATGAACGATAGCTGCGTTCAAACTGCCAATCGCAATCGTTTGAATGGTAGTCACCTTGTTCTTCGTGTCCAAACAAAGCAAAATACAATGCTCGCGATCCTCATCCCCGATAAAGGCTTGCGCCAATTCAAAGGCGTCTTGGGGGCAGCGAATCCGATTGGTCTGATAAGAAAGCGAACCTTCCTTGACCATACGCAGAGAGATGATATTTAACCTTTTCATTCGTGTTCCTTTGACGGCTTCATTCAGTTGTGGCATGTTATAATCGCTCCTTATACATGTATTGGTTTTCTTGGATGATTCCGCGAATACGAAACCCGCGGCGCACTTCACCCGCTATAAAACAGGCAAAGCTTGTCCGAACAGGATGAACGGACAATTTAAGCAGTAAGACGCAGACATTATAATTTCAAAAGCCCGATTGTCAACAAAAAGATTGACAGTCAGGCTTTTTCTTTTACTATGCTCACCAGAAAGGAAGTGAAGTAGATGTATCAGTTTATGAAAGATTTAGAGGTATTAAAATGCCCGCCGCTCATCATCAAAGAACGGGAGCTACCGGAGAATGAGAGCATCCGTAAGAAATTTGCTTTGGAGGAAACGGATATTCGCCCTGACTACGGAAAGGAATTTCTGGAACAGGGATTTGTCATTTTCCCCGTCTATCGAGATGAACGCATGTTGCCCTTACAATATGGCGCGAAATTTTGTGACTACCGTGTGATTCATTATGGCGGGGGATTATGCGAAATCATACAGGAGTATGGCAAACTCGAAGTGAATCCTCAAGACACTCGCTATACGAAACCGACGAGCAATTGTCCCAAGCCTCGTTCTTTCTGGTTTTATTATGACAACACGGAAGGACGCTACAAGCATGAGAATAATGAAGCTCGATGGAAGAGCCGACTGGAGGAAATGAACACGGTTAAAGAAAGTCCGTTTATCCATGATTTGGTTTGGCGATTTTACGATTTCTACGATGAGTTTTGGATTAACCGTGTGGAGTTTAAAAAGCGCTACCACGTAGACCATATGCCGTCTCACTTGGACTTGCTCGACTACATGTATTATGTGGATTGTCAGCTTGAGGATGTGAAGGCTTATTTGTTGCTCTTGCAAATCTTTGGTGAATTGTCAGAGGAAGACTACAATATCGCCGCCATCATGATTGCCGAACTTGAACGGAAGATTGAGAACGCGCGGCATTATCTTCATCGGAAGGAATTGACGAGCACATTCGATGTGTGGGATGAGAAACAACAAGGGAAGCCTGTCACGAAGTTTCATGCAATGGTCGAGCATCTTTTTAAGCCCGCCTTCTTAATCAATCCTGTTGAAGAAAAGCAGCATCCCAATATCGGTCAAATTTATGCGCAGCTACAAGCGACCAAGCATTATAGCAGTCCAGAAACGAACCGTATCAAGATGAACGACACAATGAAAAGCGCCCAACAAGCCTTCGCGATGAAAGGCGCGACACAAATAACCTCTATATTTGATTACAGCATTTACTATCTTAACGACTGATATGTTGCCATTGCAGAGCCTTCGCCACACGCAGGCTCTTTTCCCATCCGACGAGGAACAAAGTCAAAAGAAAAATGGGGTTCTGCCCCAAACCCCGTCCTCGCCGGAGGCAGGTGGTCTTTAGCCAAGACCACCGAATCGAGAGGATTTGGGGTTGGCGAGGGATTCAAGGGTCAAGATGAACTCGCTATGCTCGCCCTTGATTCCCGCACCATGCCTGCCTTGTCGATGCGTTCAGGTAAAGGCTTTTACCGAATTATGATGACGACAGTTTCAGCTTTAAGAACAAATCTATAAATGTGTCGCGCCCGATTCTTGAAGATTGGCTCATTGGAATGCCCTAATAATTAAGGTAATACTGCCACTAAGGCGAAAAATACGACTACTGAAAACGGAATAATATATAGACATTGCTTTTTTCTTTTCGGCACAAGAAGTAAAATTGTAATTATCATTAAAGCATATAATATTTCAGTGCCAAGCATATAAAAATAGTTTCCCTTACTTATAAGAACATTTTCGTATTGCATGAATTTTTCATAATAGTCTACCGTAGAAAGATAGATTTTATACCCTTCAAATGAAATTACAGAAATTGGTAATGCTATAATAATACTAGAAATTAAGTGGTCAGCACGAGAAAACCACATTATGTAGGCTGGAATTATTGATAGTAATGCAGCCAAGAACCAAAAAACAATATACTTTAATGGAAAAAGGTTAAGAATTAAGATCGTATACATGTAATACGAAAAAAGCATTGAAATAAGAAATACAAAAACACGTGTTGCGGCTAATTTGGGAGTGTAAGAATAGGCAGCTACCAAGGAAAGAATAAATATCCATACACCCAAGTTGCTTCCAATGAACCCTAATAATGAAAGTTCATAAGGAATTAAAGTCGAATCAAGTATTTTAGCAATAAGACCTGATGCAAATCCAAAAATGAAAGAAAATAAAACAGAATATGCTTTCTGCTTTTTGCCCATTTCATTATTAGGACGTATTCCATTAAATTTTAAAAATAAACTCATAATTAACCTTCCTTCTGGATTTAGAAGCACATTTTTGCGTCTGTCAAAGTTAATATTTTCCCCTGATAATCTTCAATAATCTGACCCGTTTGTGGAAGGCTCATATTATTGAAATACTGAGGATAATAAAGCCTGTATACCAAGTATAACATTTAATCCGATTTGTTTTCAAACACACAAAAGCCCGTGCGCTTAATACGTTCGGGCTTCAATGGTAGGTAAATGCGGCTCTAAATCAATCATTTCTCACGAACGACACACAGCACTCCACATGTGTCGAGTATTTCAGCAATTTAAGCTCCAACCTGCAAATTTAACATCGCCGCATCGACATTCAATTCAACTCTCTGCTTTACCACTATTTGTGATACGGTTCACCTCGAATAATCTTAAACTATCCTGCCCGTGTTTAACGCAGCTACCAGTCTACAACTTTTTTATCGCTGCTCAGTATTTGTGTTACAATTACCCTGCCAAATAAGCACAGGCTTTGTTCGTCCCGCATGCCGTCATAAAAAAACAAGCCGGAGTGCAATCTCTCGCATTCCGGCTTGTTTTTTGCGGTCGGCTGTCAATCCGCCACCAGGATATGTACCCCTTTTTGTTTTACTTCTTTTACACAGTTGACGGGCAGCTTGTTGTCTGTGACCAGTTTGTCCACCTTTTCCAATCCAGTCAGGCGAACCAAGGATTTGCGGTTGTACTTGCTGCTGTCCGCAAGCAAAATCAGCTGTTCGGAGATCGAGATGAAACTTTTTTTCACCTGTGCCTGCAGTTCATCCGCTTCACTGACGCCCCTTCGCAAGTCAAACCCGTGACAGGAGAAAAAATACTTGTCCACGTGGTATCCCTCGATCATGTTCTCCGTGGGAACACCCAACAGGGAAAGCGATTCCCGGCGAAAGTATCCTCCGGCCAAAATTACGTTGACATTCTCCCGGTTGGCCAGCTCCAGGACGACCGCGATCGAATTAGTCAGGACCGTCAGATGCAGGTCAGGCAGATGCTTCGCCAACTGAAGGCAGGTCGTACTGGCATCCAGTGCGATAATCTCTCCGTCTTCGACCAGGGATGCTGCGGTCACACCGATCGCCCGCTTTTCTTCTCTGTTCCATGCCTCCCGCTGCAAAGCAGGGATTTCCAGTCCCTCCTTGCGGTTGCGCACGGCACCGCCATGTACCCGAAGCAGCGCCCCTTCGCCTTCCAAACGTTCCAAATCCCTGCGGATCGTCTCTTCTGTCACTTGAAATCGCTTGCTTAGGTCCGCGACCCTGAGCGTCCCGCGTTCTTCCAACAAATCGATAATGGCCCGGTGGCGATCTGACGCCAATCGGGTTTCAACCCTCGCATTGATATCGTTTGCCATCCGCTTCGCCTCGCGTTTTCGTTTCCAAGACAGCCACTCCTGCTGAACTAGCCCGTGAAAAGCGGCTTACTTTCATTATTTTACTATTTTCAGATAAAATTTTCAATTTACATTTTTGTTTCAATTTTGGTTTACTTCTGTTTTTGTGACTTTCTGTTTGTTTCCTTATTTACATTACCCCTGAACAAAAGAAAAAAACGCATCCGCGTCACGCAAATCGCGCAGCAGCAAATCCGGCTCAGCCTTGTACAGCTCATCTGCACTGCTTCCTCCGGTCGCAACGGCAATTACGCGGGCGCCTATTCGCCTGGCAGCGTCAATATCCCTGGTGGTATCCCCGATGACGATGACATCTCTTTGCGCGAAGGCGACCCGGTAGTATTCCTCCGCGAGCCGAACTCCTTTTTGCAGCACGAGATGACGCTCCGCCTCCGACTCGGAAAATCCTCCAACCGGGAAAAACCGGTTGAGGTCAAACACCTGCAGCTTAATCCGCGCGCCGCCCTCGACGTTGCCGGTTCCCAGCGAATGGAAAACCGATCGCTCCCGGACGCCTCTTTCAAGGATGTCCAGTACGCCTGGCAGCAGTTCTGTTCGCCCTTCAGCCACTTCAGCCTCCAACGTCTGAAAGTATGCTTCCAGGAATGTATCGATCCGGGGTGCTTTTGCCTGATGCTTTGCAAACACCGCTTTGATAAAGGCATAATCCAATCCGCCCGCCATGTCCTCGACCAGGTCGAACGCATCACTAACGCCGTAAAGCTGCTGAAAAGCCTTGTTCATCGCTCTCCTGCCCGCTCCCCTGCCGCTGATCAAAGTCCCGTCAATGTCCCATAAAAGCAATGTAGAAATAGCAACCAACCTCCAAAGTTCAATCGTCTCCCCCATAACTTCTGCAAAAAGGGAGGTTTCCCCTCCCCCCTTTATCCATACCGCCGTATTTCCCGTTTGATCATGTTTCAAAATTCGGGTTTCGCCAGCACCGACTGGATTGCCTCTTTGATTTCCTGGTAGCCCGTGCAGCGGCAGATATTGGATTGCAGCCAATTTTCTACCAGCGGGTCGCTGGCATCGGGGTGAATCTCGTTCAGCGCATGGCCATTCATAATAAATCCGGAGGTACAGTAGCCGCACTGGAATCCCCAATGCTCCAGAAACGCTTTCTGAACCGGACTCTCCGTTAATCCCTCGATTGTGGTAATGCTCCGCCCCTCCGCTTCGACGGACAACATCATGCATGACTTCGTCGGCCAGCCGTCGACAAGAATGGTACAGGCGCCGCAATCGCCGTTTTCACATCCGGGTTTGGCCCCGGTCAGACCGAGCTGATCGCGCAGCGTATACAGGAGGGTATCCGCCGGACGGACCAGGACGTCCCGCTCTTCCCTATTCACATGGATCCGAAACGAAGCTTTTTCACTCATGTCTCCGCTCCTTCTAACGCTTGCAGTGCATCAAATAATGTATTTCGCAGCACGAACCTGCGATACCCGGCGGAACCTAAAGAATCGTCCAAAATAGGTGCAGGCAACTGGCGCAGCGCGTTGTCGATCCGTTCGGACGCGGGACTCTCCTTGTGGTTTAAGTACTGCTCGATCGCCGCTTGGCGAAACGGAAAAGCACACACCCCGCTTAGCGCAACCCTGATCTCGTCATCCACTTTGAGTGCGGCCAGCGTCAGCAAGGGATAGTCGATCTTGTCCAGCTTCGTCTTCTTTTCGCAGAAAAACGGCTGATCGGCCAATCTTTTCTCTGTGATGAGCTGAACGAGAAACTCCCCTGTCTTTAGCTGCAGCTGTTTGTCAAAAACCTCGTGAATCGAAACCTGCCGCAGGCCATCCTCTCCGGCGATGACGACGTCACTGTCCGTCAAGAGGGCAGGCAGGACAGCCTCCCGGTACATAATATTGCCGCAAATGTTGCCGCCAAGCGTAATTTTGCAGCGAGACGTGTGGTCGGCGATGTGGTGGCAGGCCTTGGCCAGCAAAGGAAATATCCCAAGCTCCTCGATTTGCGCCAAAGTGATCGCTCCGCCGAAGACAAGCTGCTCCCCCCGCTGTTCCAACACATTGCATTCAGGAATGCCTTTAATGTCAATGACCGCCTCCGTGTATACCTGATTCAGTCTGGCCATCGTAATGATCTCGGTTCCGCCGCTGTAGTAGAGCGGCTGTTTGCCCCGTTCGTGCAGCTCCAGAAACAGGGATACCGCTTCCTGGCAAGAAGCGGGTTTGTAGTAGGCAAAGTCAAATGGAATCACGAATCTCCCTCCGTTTTCAACCTCCAGATGCTCTCAGGTGTCAACGGCAGCTGGTTGAGATTGACCTGGGCGGCGGTTGAGAGGCTGTTGGCAAGAGCCCCCGGCATCCCAATGATCCCGTGTTCCCCCACGCTGCGGGCGCCATAAGGGGAATCCAGCTTGGGCGTTTCAATGAACTTGACGACATAGGCGGGATTTTCACCGAAGCGCATCAATTTGTAGGAGCGGAACTGCTGGTTTTTCACCGTGCCGTTGGCGTCGTAGAGAAAGCCTTCCCTGCTGGCGAGGCCAAGTCCCATGCACATCCCGCCCATCACCTGGCCCTGCGCTGTCTTGGGGTTCAACACCTTGCCGGCGTCGATCACCGACACCGCCGTCACGAGTTCGTAGGTACAGGTCCTGGGATCAAATTCTACCTCTACAGCTTGTGCCCCGACGGTCCACTCCGGGCCGGGTACGCCCGTTCCAGCGGCTTGATCGATATTGGTCAGATGCTTCATGATGTAGCTTCCCCGCCCGATGACCTGTCCGCCTACTGCGTTCCCATTGGAGTACATATAGCCGAAGGCGATGTCCTTCAGCTTGACGAACATCTGCGGATTGTGCCTGAGGAAAGCTTTCTCCTCGGCGATCTCCACCTCTTCAGGGTTACAGCGAAGCGCGATGGAAGCCGTGCTCTGAAGCTGCCGAATGGCGTCATCGGCGGCCTGGAGCACGGCGTTCCCGACCATGATCGCGGAACAGCTGGCAACGGTCTTCCAGTGTTCCGGGTTGACATCGGTGTTCACATCCATCGTTACGTGAACCCTGTTTACATCCATTTTTAATTTTTCCGC
This sequence comes from Brevibacillus sp. B_LB10_24, assembly GCF_046036945.1. NCBI lineage: Bacteria > Bacillati > Bacillota > Bacilli > Caryophanales > Paenibacillaceae > Brevibacillus > Brevibacillus sp. B_LB10_24. The sequence continues at coordinate 110,049 of NZ_JBJQOQ010000003.1, forward strand.
CAGCATTTGCGCCAGTACGGTTTTGGTCGCTTGGCCGATCTCCACTACGCCGCAGTTGAGGTTGACGCTCCCGTCCTTGTTGAACGTGACAATCGCGCCCGAAGAAGCATCGGTCGGGGTGATCGACGTTTTCCAGAGACAGCTGATCCCTTTGGCCCTGATCTTGCCTGATGCCATTTCCCTGCGCCGCCCCTCGTCCCAGTGAATCAATTCTTTAAGTTCGAGCAGGCACTTCTCCAAATCGCCGATGGCGCACTTCGTCACGACCGCCTGGGACGGATTGGTGTCGCCCGGCTTGATGACATTTTTCAAGCGGAGCTCGACTGGATCCATGTTCAGCTTTTCCGCCAGCATGTCCAATGTCCGTTCAATCGGAAAGTTAAGCTCTACATGCCCGTAACCGCGAAAAGCCGTAGCAAACGGATGGTTGGTGTACATACTGTAGGAGTCGCACTTGACGTTGTCGACCCGGTACGGTCCGGTGCAATCCAATGCGGCTACCTTGCTGATGTCCGCTCCTTCGTCCGTATAGGCGCCGCCGTCAAAGTAACAAGTGACCTCCGCTGCCTTGAGGATGCCTTCCTTGGTGCAGCCGAGCTTTACACTGGCATCCAGGCCGATGTGCACAGGGGATGCGATCATGTCTTCTTCCCTGGAATTGACCAGTTTGACCCGTCTGCCGCCGACCGCTTTCGAAGCTGCATACGCGATCAATTCAAGCTGGATCGCCGCCTTTCCACCAAATCCTCCCCCGACCAGCGGAGTATGTACAGTAATTTTTCCCATATCGATCTGAAAAGTTTTGCTGATGGTTTTCTTCACGATAAACGGGCCTTGGCTCGAGGCGTGTATCGTCACACAGCCATCAGGCAGGATTTCCGCCTGGACACAGCGCGTTTCCATCGCCGCGTGGTCCGTCTGCGGGAACGAAAAAGCAGCCTCGACGACAATATCGCACTCCGCCCACCCTTGTTGGATATCCCCTTTGCGGATCTTGGTGTGGTTGGCGATATTGGTACCGGGCTTGGGAGAAACCGTTTTAACCTGTTTGTACCTGCCCATCTGTTCATGGACCAAGGGAGCGTCCGGCATGATCGCTTCGCTGGGAGAATTAACGACAGGCAGCGGTTCGTAGTCCACTTTGATCTGACTGCACGCCTGCATCGCTTCATGTTCGCTGTTGGCCACGACGACTGCAATCGGCTCACCGTGATACCTGACCTTATCGATCGCCATGACGGGACGGTCTTCCAAAGGAGAGCCGGTCAAGACCGGGATATCCCTTCCCGTTACAATGGCCCGGACTCCCGGCATTTTCCTTGCTTCTACCGTATCTATCGAAATGATCCTAGCGTGAGCGTACGGGCTGATCAGCAGTTTGGCATGCAAAAGTCCCGGTACGGTCAAATCTCCCGTATAGATAGCCGCGCCAGTAACCTTATTGGCTGCCTCTTTCCGCATCACGTTTAGACCAATTGCCTTCACGGAACCTCCCCCTTTAAAAAGAGAACGTTTTTCCATTCGAGTAGTCTTCCCGGATGCAAAGGGGTTATTCGAAGAATACCGGCTATGTTTCATTCCACTTTTAGTATTGATAATTCCGAACACTCGAATAAAATTAGGTTAAACCCGCCCGCCTATACCGCCCAAACAAGGAGGCTTGAAGTCATGACAAATGAATCGAGCAAGAAAAGAACGGACTCTGCTTCGAGAGTCATCAAGGCATCACCGCAAAATATTTATAAGGCATTCATGGACCCGGAAGCTCTGATTTCGTGGCTCCCGCCCAAGGGTATGAAAGGCCATATCTTAGAGTTCGACGCTCGGGAAGGTGGGGCTTATCAAATGTCCCTAACATATCTCGAAACGGACCATACTACGCCAGGTAAGACCTCGGAACATACTGACGTCGTCAAAGGGAGGTTCTTAGAACTCTCCCCATATGAGCGAATTGTACAGTTGGCAGAATTCCAGTCCGACGACCCCGCTTTTGGAGGAGAGATGATTATGACATGGACCTTTGCAGCCGTTCCCGAAGGCACCATGGTTACCATCGTTTGTGAGAACGTACCCGAAGGTATACGGAAGGAAGATCACGATGTAGGTTTGAGGTCAAGTCTGGAAAATCTCGCCGACTATATCGAATAGTCGGTCAACGAGGCTGCCTGTTAAACACAGCCTATTCTAAAGGCAACCGTGACGGCATTGATATCTTCGGGCGGCTTTTGTTGGATAAGGGTTAGCCGTTATCATATTGTTTTGCCTGCACATGAACAGGGTAATACTCCAATGGTGATGATGATGACAGAGAGAAACAAATTGATATTGGAACAGCTTACAAGCCGGCTGCACCAGCTTTTATGGCAATACCGGCAAAAACCGTACCTGCCCATCTGGGGGGAGCTGTTTGTCGCCCTTCGCGAAGTCAGCCAATTGGCCATCGAGTCGGAGCAGGACGTAACCCTGTACGATATCCACCCGACCGGACAATTGACCTATCACGTGGAAAGAGGGAGGTTCGTCGCCCAAATCCCGGAGGTACACATATCTATCTCAATGGATGTGCATGAGTGCATCGAATCCTTGCTGGAAGGGAGATTCTCTCCGTTCCCGCTAAATTAGCCTGGCTTCGCAAACACGGCGACAGCCAGGCTTTCGTTTGTTCTTGCTATTCGAACACGAGCAAATTGCATCACCCCTGTTCAGGATATGGAGACACGCTTTCGGCCAACCTAACTGTATCTTAAAAACTACAGGGAGGAAAGCCATGATACCTGAAGATGTCAAACAACTTTTGCACGATATCAGGCTGATCGGCGGCGGTATGAAGCAGTACGAGCATCCTGATGACTGGCAGCTCATCCGCAACCTCATCGGAGATCAAATGGATGTCGATTTAATGGACGCTACCGATGACTACTGGAAACAAATGAAAAGCCTCCTGGAAAACGAAAAGGCAACAGCCCTGGAAAAGGCGGAAAAACGCTACTATCACGGACTTTACTATTACAACCCTTTCGTTGAGTAGGAGAGATAGGAGACGGTCTGCCGTCGAATACAGCTTCGCGATTGTGCCTTTGCCTGCCGACAGAGCCATCGCTCTTGTCATTGATGCATCTCGCTTTTTCGCGGATGCATCTTTCATGCTTTCTTTTTGGCAACGGGAATCCATATTTCACTTTTAAAAGTAGGAGAAGACACATCCTTGTCCGCATTCCACAATATCTCCGGCCCTTCTGCTGCCTCATACCCCGACGATGGGAACCATTCTGCATAAATCCGTCCCCACGTATTCTGCAGCGTCTCCGGAAAGGGTCCCACCGATGTGAAAACGGCCCAGGTTGAGGCGGGAACCTCAAGCTGCGTCAGGTTTTCCGGACACTCCCTGGTTGTTGCCACACCGATATAGTGATCGAGTTCCCCTTTTTCCTCCATCCTGCCTTCGGAAAAGTTCGCGGATGCTTGCAGAAGTCCAATCGGTTCCACATCGGATAGCTTTTTCAGCTGGTCGATGGTCTCGCCATCCAACATTTTCCACATGGAAGCTATTTCGGGGTTCACTCCATGGAAAACGATCGGGACCCTTTTCATGATACCCACGATACGAAATGCCTGCTTTTCTTCAATCCGGTAGTTCATTTCACTGCCTCCTTTGACTGTTAACTGAAAGGTCATGCGCGGATAGGCTTTTAAAGAATGGCCATTGCTTCTCGCTTCCGACGGCGTCACCCCGTGCAAGCTTTGAAACGCCCGGGCAAACGAGTCTGGCGAACTGTATCCGTATTTCACGGCAAGGTCAATCACCTTCACATCGCTGTCTCTTAGTTCAAATGCCGCCAAAGTGAGCCGTCTGCGGCGGACATACTCCGAAAGCGTCACCCCTGCCAGGAACGAAAACATCCTTTTGAAATGGTATTCGGAGCAGCAAGCCAGTCTGGCGACTACGCTCCAATCAATCTCATCAGCAAGATTGTCTTCAATGTACTGCAGTGCGCCGTTCATCTTTTCAAGCGAATCCATTGCATGGTCCCTCCTTGTCAACAGTAGGATAGCAAAAGCAGCAGGGATCTACCCGACATTTTGTGCACCATTCTGTGGGGGCTGTTTTTGCGGTCATGATGCTGTGAAGGCGTATCGGAACATGAAAAAACCAAACAGGAAAACACAGGTCGGCAGAATGAAACTGATTGTAATAAGCTTGGAGTCATGTCGATGGTTTCGTCTTTTCACCGATTGATCGAATATTAGGAACAGCAGACCCGGGATCAAGGAAACGATCCACAAAGGGAGACCAAAAGCGAGATGGCCCAGCGTTAAAAACAACAGCGGCGGACGAAGCTTGCCCTTCTCCACGATGTATTCGGTGACAAGTGAAGCGATAACCCCGTAAAGAAAGACAGATATAAAAACGTAAAAGAAATACACGCATATAGAGAGGAAAAAGTTTGAAAGGTAGTCGTCATTCGTTTGAATTGGTTTGCCCAATGGGTTTGGCAGCATGAGAGCCAGGAGAATGGTATAAACGGAGGTCGTAAATGAAGCTGCGATCAGCTTGCGCGGAAGCATTTTCTCCAGCATGACATTCCCTCCTGCCGTTACTAACTCACTCCTTTAACGTGCCACAAACAGATTAAAATTTCCAGCTTCCCGGAAAATCCTCTTTTAACTCCACAGCTTCTTCGTTCCTCAGACAAAAGAGAAAAACAAAAAAACAGATGAAAATTATCATCTGCTTCGTTTTACTCTTATTCAGTAATATGGCGGAGGGAGAGGGATTCGAACCCCCGTGACGTTGCCGCCTAACGGTTTTCAAGACCGCCCCGTTATGACCACTTCGGTATCCCTCCGTGCGCCTTCCATCTGAAGGACAATTATTACTATAGCATAATTCGTCTAATGAATGCAAGACATTTTTCCAGCCAAAATTTCATTATTTTATCTGCGCCCCTTGATCGGGAAGCAGCATCCACTTCTGCACAAAACGGGTACATACCGTTTCCCGCAGAAGTGGAGCGGCATCCAGGCCCGCCTCAGTGAAACGAATCCTGGTACGGCACAGATACCTTCCTCTTCGCCAGATACTTCCACACAACCAATCCTACGATCACCAGCATGGTCCCGGTACAGACAAAGACGAAGCGGATTCCGGCGAGAGAACCGAGCAGGCCGCCGAGGATCGGCCCAACCATGGAGCCCAACTGGTTGGCGCTCGTCGTCAGCCCAAACGCCCGGCCGCGGAAATCGGCATCTGTGTGTTCTACGACAATCGTATTTACCGCCGGCAGGACACCGGAGATAAACAGACCGAAGACGAACTGGACTGTGCCAAATGTCCAGAGGTCACCTGACAGGAATTGTGCCGCATTCACGATTCCGGCACCGATCAGGGCGATGTAGAGAATGTTGAAGAAGCCCTTTTGCTGGCCGATCTTGCCCCAGTAGGGGGCCGCAATGATGCCTGCGATCCCGCTGAGCGAAAAGATGATGCCCGAGGAGAGGACGGCCCCTTCCACCTGTCCCTGAAGCTGGGTGACGTACAGCGTCAGCAGCGGCTGCAGCACCATGTAGACCAGTTGGACGATGAACAGCAGCGCCAGCATTTTCATCAGAATCCGATTGTGCCAAGCAGCCTTAATATCCTCGATCACCCGGTGCTTGACCTGGCTTTGGACGATCTTTTCTTCCTTGACAAACAGCCAGACCGCCGCCGTCGCCAGCAAAATCGTGACAGAAGAAACGACGAAGGCAAGCCGCATCCCGAAGAACTCAGAGAGAAGCCCCCCGAACAGCGGCCCCAATATTCCCCCGGTTGCCCCTGCCGTTTGCATGATCCCCAGGCTCCAGCCCATTTTGTTCTGCGGTACGGACGAGGCCACGATCGCCATCGAGGCGGGAACAAACCCGCTGACAAAACCCTGCAGCATACGAACTGCTAATAATTCCCAAGGATTCCTTACAAATGCAGCCAATAAATATACGACCGTCAAGCTGATCCCGGCGCGGATCGCCATTCTGCGTTTGCCTGTCTGATCCGCTCGCGCTCCCCAGTAGGGAGCCATTATCGCACCAACGAAAAAAGCGGCCGAAAAAATAATGCCCGACCACAAATTCACTGTCTGTTTATTGACTCCTAATTCAAAGAGATATAAGGAAAGAAAGGGGACAACCATCGTATAGCTGGCATTTGACAAGAATACGCCCAGCCACAATACAACTAAATTTCGCTTCCAAGATTCCAACCTTGACACCCCCGAAGATGCATTATACCACATCGGATTTTCATGTGGGGGGAACCGGGCAAATATTTCTTCAACAGCAATGAAAAAAATGCGGATGTACCGATCCGCTTCAGCACAAAGCGAGTGCAGCGAAAGGATTTCTCCCCTGCTGCACTCCGCGCAAACATGTTATCGTTTGAACATGACCAGCTTCATTTCGGTCATCTCTTCGATCGCGTACTTAAGTCCTTCGCGTCCCATACCGCTCTCCTTCACTCCGCCGTACGGCATGTGGTCAACGCGGAAGGTCGGGATGTCATTGATGATGACTCCCCCCACGTGCAGCCGATCGGCAGCATCGAGCGCCGTGTGCAGATCGTTGGTGTAGACACCTGCCTGCAAACCGTACCGGGAGTCGTTGACGTAGCCGATCGCTTCTTGTACAGACTCGACACGGTTGATGAGGACCACAGGGCCGAAGACCTCCTGGCAGGAGACTTTGGCGTCCACGGGTACGCCTGTGAGCACCGTCGGCAGAAGAACGCGGCCTTCCACCTCTCCGCCTGTCAGTACGTGAGCCCCTTGCTGCTGGGCCTCGCGAATCCAGGAGAGCGCCCGCTCCGTCTCTTTGGGGTGTATCATCGCCGAGAAGTCGGTGTCTTCCAGCAGCGGATCACCTCCGCGCAGTTTGCGCGTCTCCGCCAGAAACGCTTCCACGAACGCTTCGTAGATTTGATCCACAACGTAAATCCGCTGGACGGAGATGCAAACCTGACCGGAAAAACTGAAGGCGCCGAAGACACAGCGAGGCACGACTTCGGCCAGATTGACGTCCCGATCGACGACGACGGCGGAGTTTGACCCCAATTCCAAGGTGACCCGCTTTAAGCCGGCGCGGTTGCGGATGCCGATCCCGACTTGCGGGCTGCCATTAAAGGTAATCGCCTTGATCCGCGGATCGGTAACCAGGATGTCGCCCACCAGTCCGCCGCTTCCCGTAATGACGTTCAGCGCCCCGGCCGGAAGTCCTGCCTCCTCGGCAAGCTGGGCCAGAAACAAGGATGACAAAGGCGTTTGCGATGCCGGCTTGAGCACGACGGTATTTCCTGCCGCCAGCGCAGGTCCTACTTTGTGGGCGACGAGGTTCATCGGAAAGTTGAACGGGGTGATCGCCCCGATGGTTCCCAGCGGCTCCCGGACCGTATAGGCAATGCGCCCTTCTCCGCCCGGCGCGGCATCGATCGGCAGGGTTTCGCCGTGAATCCGCTTCGCCTCTTCGGCGGCAAACCTGTAGGTTTGGATCGTCCGGGCGATTTCGCCCCGAGCCGTCTTCAGCGGTTTGCCTGCCTCCTCGGCGACGATCCGTGCCGCTTCTTCGCTTCGTTCGGCGAACAGGTCGGCGATTTTGTCCAGCATGCTTGCCCGCTGGTGGGCCGGCATCTTCCGCATCACCGGATTTGCCTGCTCTGCCGCCCGGATTGCTTGTTCGACTATAGACTGATCAGCAACCGGGATTTCCGCCAGCTGTTCTCCGCTGTGCGGAGCGTACAGCGGACTGTACTCGCTGCCTTCGACCCACTGGCCGCCGATGTAAAACGCTTTTCTCATTCACATTCTCCTCCATCTGAAAGGGGTTCTACGTATAACATTCTCCACTAAAGCGAACCTTCCTCCCGGAATATTCCGAAATATCCGTCAGGAGAATGCACTGTTGCTTACCGCGCGGCAGCTTCCTCGTCGATCCCGCACCACTCCAGCAGTGTCAGTGCGAAGATTTCGGCACACTGAAAGACGTTTTCGAGCGGAATGTACTCATTGGGATAGTGAGCAACCTTGGTCACGCCCGGCCCGATGACAATCGCCGGTGTGTCAGCCAGTTTGGTCAACAGGCCGCCGTCCGTCCCCCACGGCGAAGCTTCGATGACCGGCGATTCGCCCATGACGGCGGCATAGGTTTGCTTCAGCAAGGCCATCAAGGGATGGTCCTCCTCCACCGCTCCCGGGACCCAGCGGGCGCCAAACCATTCCAACTCGACAGGATTTTCGGCAAACCACGGATCTTCCTCTGCCAGCTGCTTCAACGCCTGCTCCATCTCTCGTTTTGCCTGCTCCATATCTTCTCCGGGAGCAACGCCCATCCTGCCCTCCAGCTTTACCAGGTCGGCCACCATCGAAGGCCACTTTCCGCCTTCGATGACGCCGATATTGATCGGGACGGGGATCGGCAATTTCTCGTAGAGCGGATCGGTGATGCGATCGTTGCGCTCCTTCTCCAGGCGGCCGACCGCCTGCACGACCTGCAGACTTTTTTCAATGGCGCTGACCCCTTCGTAGCGGGTGCCCCCGTGAGCCGCCCGCCCCTTTACCGTCAAGCGAAACCACATCGAGCCTTGCTGTTTGGGGAATATTTTCATGTTGCTTGGCTCGGGAACGATCGCGGCGTCTGCCTTGTAACCGCGCAGGATGGCCGCCAGCGTTCCGGCCCCGCCGCTCTCTTCTTCTACCACGCTCTGGTAGATAACATCTCCCTTAAGCCGGACGCCCAGCCCCTGCAAGACCTTGATCGCCAGCAGGGCAGCGAGGTTTCCGCCTTTCATGTCCGTCGCACCGCGGCCGTACAGTTTGCCGTCAATGATTTCCCCGCTGAACGGATCGTGATCCCACTGCGTCCTGTCGCCGGCGGGCACTACATCGACGTGCCCGTTGAGGATCATGGAACGGCCGCCGCCGCTCCCCTTCCAGACCCCTACTACATTGGGACTCTCTTCAAACGTGCTGCGCGGCGAGACAAAATACGGATGGCGGGTCAGTTCTTCTCCTTCCATGATCCAAAGGTCAACCTGCAGCCCCATGTCCGCTAGATAGGAGGAAATTTTTTCCTGAATAGATTTTTCGGCTCCTTGAACACTCGCCTCCCTGACCCATTCCTGCAGCAGGGCGGTCGCCTCTGACTGCTCCTTTTTGATTCTTTCCTTGATCTTCTCTTGCCAGTTCATCGCTACCCCTCCATTCTACATAGGAAAGTACCAGCTTCACCGAAAGGACTTCGATAGAAGCTCTCATTACCGGTATACGCCAACTTCACCGTCAAGCTTTAGTTCCGCTTCTGTAGCCCCGATCACGTCTCCGACCGTGTAGGGGTGCATCACTTCCAGCAGGTAGAGGCCGTCAGAACGCACCTGCATGACCGCCATATCGGTGATGATCAGGTTTGCGCTGGTTTTCGCGGTCAGCGGGAGGCTGCATTCGCGGACGATCTTGGACCGGCCGCTCTTGTCGAGATGCGTGGTCAACACCATCACCTTCTTTGCCTTCTGGGCCAGTTCCATCGCTCCGCCCATGCCCGGCACCCGCTTGCCGGGGACGATCCAGTTGGCGATGTCCCCCCGCTCGCTGACCTCCAGTGCGCCCAGGATGGTCATATCCAGCTTGCCGCGGCGGATGATCCCAAAGGCGGTGGTGCTGTCAAAAAACGAAGCGCCGCGGACGAGCGTCACGGGGAATCCGCCCGCATTGCACAGATTGGGATTCTCTTCGCCGGGGGCGGGACTTGGTCCTGTGCCAAGAATGCCGTTTTCCGCGTGGAACAAGACATGCTTTTCTTTCGGTATATAGTCCGCGACCAAGGTGGGAATGCCGATCCCCAGGTTGATGATCATCCCGTCGGCAACTTCCCGCGCAGCCCGCCTGGCAATGCGTTCGCGGTAGCTCTCCGCCTGTTTTACTTCTCCCATGCCCATCGCCAGTTCACCCCTTCGCTTTGCACGATCATATCGACGAATACACCCGGCGTCACGATCTCCTCCGGATCAAGCTCGCCTGTCTCGACGATCTCGTCTGCTTCCACAATGGTCAAATCCCCGGCCATCGCCACCAGTGGATTAAAGTTGCGGGCGCTCGTATCGTAGACGAGATTGCCCAGCCTGTCTGCACGCTTCGCGTGGACAATCGCCACCTCGGCTGTGAGCGGCGTCTCCAGCAGATAGGTTTTGCCGCCTACCGTCACCTTTTGCTTACCCTCTTCAGCGATCGTGCCGATGCCGATGTCGGAGAGGATGCCGCCCAGACCCACACCGCCTGCCCTGATGCGCTCTGCCAGGATCCCCTGCGGACAAAATTCCACATCCAGTTCCCCCGCGGTCATCTGCGCCCCGGCATTGGGATTGGAGCCGATATGGGAAGCAATGACCCGCTTTACCCTGCGTTCCGTCACCAATTTGCCCACCCCGATCTGCGGAAATGCCGTATCATTGCTGATCAGGGTGATGTCCTTCACGTTTTTGTCCAAGATCCCCTGGATCAGCGACGGGGGATTGCCCACGCCGCCAAAACCGCCCGCCATCAGCACCATTCCATCGTGAAAATGGCGCAGCGCCTCTTCGATCGGTACCACCTTGTCGAATGGATTCTCGTTACGCATGCTTGTGCCCTCCTGTTACAGCGATAACAGCCCTTCCTGTTTCAATTCCGTCTGGACATCCTCGATTGCCATTCGCAATACAGCCAACAACTCGTCAATCTGTTCCCGGTTGATCGTCAGCGGCGGGGAGATGATCACCGCGTCTCCGACACCGCCTTCGACCGCGCCGGATGCCGGATAGATCATCAGACCGCGCTCAAATGCCCGTCCGATGACGCGTCCCGCAATGCCGAGCGAAGGGGTGAACATCTCCTTCGTCCGCTTGTCCCGAACGAACTCCAGGCCGCACAGAAGTCCGAGACCGCGAGCGTCGCCGACTAACGGGTACTCCTCTGCCAGCTTCTGCAGCTCGGACAAGAGAAAAGCTCCTTGTGCCGCCGCGTTCCCGACCAGGTTGTGCTGTTCCAGGTAGCTGACGACAGCAAGTGAAACAGCGGCCGATTGAGGATTGGCACTGTAGGTATGGCCGGCCATGATCGAGGCGGAGCCGCGCTGAATCGTCTCGATGATTTCATCTGAGACCATCGCCGCCGCCATCGGCGTATAGCCTGCGCTCATGCCTTTGCCGAGCGCCATCAGATCGGGCACGACTCCCCAGTGGTCGATGCCGAAGTTTTTGCCCGTCCGGCCCATGCCCGTCATCACCTCATCGGCGATGAAGAGCACCTGGTACCTGTCGCAGATCTCCCGGATGCGCTGGAAGTACCCCGCCGGAGGAACGATCGCTCCGCCTGCCGCGCCAATCACCGGCTCTGCGATAAAGGCGGCGACATGCTCCGGGCCGACCCGCAGAATCGCCTGCTCCAGCTCATCGGCGCAGCGCAGCCCGTACTCCTCGGGCGTCAGATCGCCCCCATAGCGGTAGACGTAAGGTGTCGGCACGCTGGGATAGTCCTGCAGCAGCGGGACAAACCGCTTGCGGCGCAGCACGTGGCCGGACATCGAAAGCGCCCCCATGGTAATGCCGTGGTAGCTCATGAAGCGGGATATAATCCGATTCTTCCGCTCAAGCCCCTTTTCCTGCCAGTATTGAATCGCGATTTTTTGGGCGGTCTCTGTCGCCTCCGAACCGCTGCTGACGAAAAAGCTCCAATTGAGACTTCCGGGTGCCCAGGCCGCCAATTTTGCCGCCAGCGCTTCTACCGGTTCACTGCTGAAATGCGAGCGATAGGCAAAGGAAACCAGTCCGGCCTGCCGCTTCATCGCCTCTGCCACCTCCGGTACGGCATGGCCGATGCTTGCCGTCACCGCCCCGGAGCAACCGTCCAGATAGCGCTTTCCTGCGGCATCGTATAAATAGATCCCCTCACCGTGCGAGACGGTCGGGTACACCTTGCCCAAATCCGGCTTGATCACATAGCTTCTTCTCTCTCCCATAACCATCACCTCGATCGTGAATTCGTTTACTCACATGGTAGCTCAATGCAAGGAGATTGCCATTCGACCGGGTGGAAAAAAAAGCGTCTCAACAGACAAAATCTTTTATACATTTTGTATAATGAATCTAGGAAGGAGGCGGGTGCCGATGAGTATTACCATTCGTGAAGCGCTGCAGCTGCCGGACATGGTGCAGACGCGGCTCGTAGCCGGAGAATCGGGGCTGGACAATCAGATTCGCTGGGTGACGATCGTCGAAATCCTGGATGATACGACCCGCCTGCAAGCGGGAGAGTTTTTGATTACGACAGGTTTTGGCCTGGAGGAGGACCGAGAGAAACTGGAGCAGTTCATTCCCCGGCTGGCCAGGCGCGGTCTGAGCGGTGTGGCGATCCATACCGGTTTCTACCTGCGGGAGATTCCCCAGGCGCTGATCGAGACGGCCAACCGGCACGGCCTGCCGCTGATCGAAATTCCCGTAGAGTTAAATTTTTCCCATGTGACCAAGGCGATCCTGCAGCCGATCGTCAATCGACAATTCGAGACGCTCGCCTATTCACAGGCGATTCACGAACAGATGATTCGCATCTCGCTTTCAGGCGGAGGATTGGCGGCGATCGCCGGCGAGTTGGCCCGACTGACAAAAGGGAACGTCACCATCCGCGACGCCTTCGGCCATCAGTTCGCCGCCACGCCATCCAAATCGGAAAGCGTTGAGCCTGCTGAGGAGGTCTCGCTGCCGATCCAGACGGCGCGGGAGACGTACGGTACCGTCACGCTGTCCAAGCCCTGCCGCGAGTGGCAGGAACTGGACCAGATCGCGCTGCAGCACGCCAGTACACTGTGCGCTCTGGAATTCGTCAAAGAGCGTGCTGTCATCGAGGCCGAGTGGCGGATGCAGGGAGATTTTGCCGAAGAGATAATCAACGGCCGCTTTTCCCGGAGCCGCGACACTGAGACGCGCAGCCGGATGCTGGGGTACCCGCTGGCCGGCTGCCATCAGGTCGCAGCGCTGCAGGTCGGCGCTGCGGATCAGCTTGCCGAAGCGGCAGAGCAGCACCACAAACTGATTCGGTTCGTCAAGCGGCTCGCCGAGAATCACGGCGTCCCCTGCCTGCTGCGGGAGCGCAGCGCCCATCTGCTGATGATTCTGCCCAGCGGCAAAGCAAGCGACCGTCTGCTTGCCCAACTGCCGGCCCAATGGGCAAAGTCAGCCCCCGATTCCCCTTTGGCCGCAGCCGTTAGCAGCCCGCGCAGCGAGCTGGCCGAACTGGCAGAAGCCGCACAGGAGGCTGTCTACGCCCTGCAGGTGTACCCGCTCATCAAGCCCCAGGCTCCGGTGCTCCGCTATGCAGACATGGAGGGGTATCAATTTTTATTTCCGTTTCATCAGCAACAGGAGGCGCTGCGCAAGCTGTGGAGTCCGCTGCTGGATGAGCTGCTGGCATACGACAAACAGTACGGGCACCGCCTGCTGGATACCCTGCAGGTGTATCTGGAGGCCAACCTGAACGGGCTGCAGGCAGCGCAAACCCTCTACATTCACCGCCACACCTTAAAGTACCGGCTGCAGCAGATTGAAGCGAAAACCGGCAAATCGCTGGCGAATGCCGCCCAGCGCTGGCAGCTGCAGCTGGCATTGATGGCGTACCGCCTGCAGGTCATCCTGTTCAAAAGCTAGTCATGCGAAGGCCTCAGCGGTTTTACCCATATATTCATATCCTCGAACCCGGAGTAGATCGTACAATTGTTGATCAGCCTTCCGCGGTAGGCAAATCCGTGTTTGGCTGCCGTGATGTTCATGCCGTGCGACTGGGCCCGGGTCAAGGTATAGAGGTAGTAAATCCCTATCTGCTCCATTTTCGCTTCCAGTGTGTAAAACAGCGGCTGCAGCAGACCGCGTCCCAGGTGATCCGGATGGGTAGCGCAATCCGTGAATTCGACGGATCCGTATTCCGGACTCACCTCGGCTGAGGCGGCGCAGACGATCTTTCCGCCGCATTCGACGACTGTGTAGTGCGTATTCTCTTGCATCGTCTTGCGGACATAGGCGGGATCGTCCATCGGCGTCGGGTAAGTGGCAAACACAATCCCGTACAGCCGGGCCAGTTCTTCCGCGTCCGCCTCCACAGCTTCCCGCTGACGGTAACCATCTGGCAGTCCGCTCGCTGCAGCAGCGCCGGCCTTTGCCTTGGCCAGGCTTGCCTGCAGCACCTCCTCGGCCAAATCGGCGGCAGCCGAGACCGCTCGCTCCTCGCTGAGAAAGCGCGCCATCATGTACGCGTTTCTGCCCAAATCGAATCCGTCGATCCTCCCTTCCAACGTGTATCCGAGCGACTGCAGCTTCTCCACATCTGCCTTGGCGGCGTAGACGATGCATTTGGTCAAGCGTTCGGCCAGAGCAATCCGCTCCATCTCGGCGTGAAGCGCGTCCAGGCCTTCTGGCCGATAGCGCAGCAATTTGACCCGTTTGTTCTGCTTGTCGACGATCAGGTGATGTTGATCCGGCATGCCTCTTCCCCCTCTTTGCGGGTATGGTTCTACTCCCATTGTAGCGCTTTTTTCCGGCACGTCATTCTCCACAGTGTACAAAACCCTCCTGATAGGCATTCGCCTTTTTTTGCCCCGCTGCATACAAATAAACAAACGCCCAAAGGAGGTTGACGGGACATGGAGCAGGGTTGTTCAGGCGACCATTTTCTCACCGTACTTGTCCTGTTTGTGCTGCTGGTCATCGTACTGAAACTGCAAAAATAACAGCAGCCGCTCATCCCTCCTACCAAGCTGTTCAGTTGGGGATGCCGGGCGCATATCTATGGAAATAACGGGAAAAAAGGAGGAAGCTCACGTGAAGCCTCTTATCTACGCCCACCGGGGTGCCTCCGGACGCTATCCAGAAAATACATTTGACGCCTTTCACGCCGCTCTGCGGCACGGGGCAGACGGCATCGAGCTGGACGTACAGCTCAGCTCCGATCACGAGGTCGTCGTCATCCACGATGTAAAAGTTAACAGGACCACCAACGGCACGGGACTGGTTCAAAATCATACCTGGAAGGAACTGCGGCAGCTAAGCGCCGGCGGGTGGTTTCATCCACGCTTTCAGGGCGCCCGCATTCCCAGCCTGCATGAAGTGTTTGCCTTTGCCAAGCCGACTAGCCTTCGCTTGATTCTGGAGATGAAAAACTTGCTCGTACCCCAACCCGGCTTGGAGGACAAAGTACTGGAGCTGATCGACCTGTACAAGCTGGAGAAACGCGTGACGATCTCTTCCTTTAATTACAACAGCCTTGGCGAGATCAAGCGGAAGAACCGGAAGATCCAAACGGCACTGCTCTACATCGGGAAGCTGAAAGACCCCTGGGAAGTAGCCGAACAATACCAAACCGAGCAGCTTCATGCACCCGCCGAAGGGATCGACCCGGCTTTTTTGGATCAGGCCCATCGGCGCAAACTGTCTGTCATTGCCTGGACCGTTAACGATCCTTCGGCAATCAAGCGTCTTGCCTCCTGGAATATAGACGGTCTTATCACCAACTACCCCCGTAGGGCACGAAAACTGATCGACGCAAAAAAAGAACCCTAGGCAGGCGGGTTCTCATTTTGTTGCGTATATTGGAATTTATCCCTAATATTTATAAATTTTCCCTTGCCAGGTATTCCGCCTTGCCATCTCTGCATGGATGCCGTTCAGGACCTCCCACTTTTTCCGGCTCCACATCGGTCCGATCAACAAATCTGCCGGACCGTCCCCTGTGATGCGGTGAACGATCATCTCGGGCGGCAGGATTTCCAGGGTGTCGACGACCAGCTTCGTGTACTCCTCCCGAGACAGAAATTGCAGCAAGCCTTGTTCATACTGCTTGACCATCGGCGTGTTGCGCAGCAAGTGGAGCAGGTGAATTTTGATTCCCTGTACATCCAGGCGGGCGACAGCCTGCGCCGTCTCCATCATCTCTTCGTGCGTTTCGCCGGGCAGACCATATATGATATGGGAGCAGACCCGGATGTTGTGCTTCCGCAGCTTCTCCACCCCATCGAGGTAGCACTGGTAATCATGCCCCCTGTTGATCAGCTGCTGGGTATGCTCGTGGATGGTCTGCAAGCCCAACTCAACCCACAGATAGGTGCGCTCATTCAACTCCGCGAGGTACTCGACCACGTCGTCAGGCAGGCAATCGGGACGGGTCGCGATCGACAGTCCGACCACGCCGTCCTGCTGCAGGATCAACTCGAACATGTCACGCAGTTCCCCGACAGGCCCGTAGGTGTTGCTAAAGGCCTGAAAGTAGCCGATGTATTTAGCCGATGGCCACTTTTCATGCATCCGGTCCTTCACCTCTGCAAACTGCTTCTCCAGGGTCATCCGCCGCTCTCCGGCAAAATCACCCGAACCGCGAGCACTGCAAAAGGTGCAGCCGCCGACCGCCGCCTTTCCATCGCGGTTGGGGCAGGTAAAGCCGC
Source organism: Brevibacillus sp. B_LB10_24 (assembly GCF_046036945.1). Classification (NCBI taxonomy): domain Bacteria; kingdom Bacillati; phylum Bacillota; class Bacilli; order Caryophanales; family Paenibacillaceae; genus Brevibacillus; species Brevibacillus sp. B_LB10_24. The sequence goes on from NZ_JBJQOQ010000003.1 coordinate 126,528, forward strand.
CGTCAAGCGAGACTTTGAAGACTTTCTCGCCAAAAAGCTGGCGCAGGTGGTAATTCCATGTATGATATCGCTTATCCCCCCACAAGCGGGGCGCGCTGTTCATCTGTCCGGCATGCTCGGCTGCTTGATGCATCATTGTTTCCCCCTTCCTAACATACGATGCCGATCCCTTTACTATAACAGATCAGAAATCCCCAAGAAAAGGGACCACGGTCAATCCGTGGTCCCGGCGAAATATATGGAGTCTCTTCACTGCATTTCTTCGATACGTATCGCCCGTGTATGACTGGTATGGCTCCACACCTGGTTCTTCTTTGTAAAGAAAGCGTAAAAGAAGATCGGCAGCCATGTCAGGAAAAAGAACGGCAGCAGCAGCAGGCCCAGATAACCCTTCAGCGGTACCTTATCCAGGTACAGCGCCACGAACGGCAGCAGGTATATGAGCGCTGTCGTGCCGTAAAGCAGCCATGACGGCAACAGGTGGGTGTAACTGAACATTGTTGCCCCAGTATCGAAAAAACGGGCTAAAAACAGGACAGACATCATCGTCATGATCAAGACGTACATCGGCTGGAACAGGTAGAAGGCTGCATCCAGCATGCCGAGCCGTCCCGCCTTGATGGCGTTCTTCAGCATCGAGCCGATGTAACGGCCCGCCACGTCGTAATGACCCTGCATCCAGCGCAGCCGTTGGCGCATGGATGAACGCAGGTCGATCGGCTTTTCGTCATACACCTTCGTATCGTGGGCCCAAGTGGGGTAAATCCCCCTTTCGATGCAGCGGGTGGCAAACTCCAGGTCCTCGGTCAGACTGGTTGCGCCCCACCCCATCTCCTTCAGCAAATTGCTCTCAATGCACAACCCCGTGCCGCCAAGCGTATTGGGCAGACCGAGATTGTGTCGGGCCAGCTGCCACATTCTGTTGGTAAACCAGTATGTAACAGCATAAGAAAGCGTAATCCAGGAGTCGAACGGATTTTTTGAATCCAGGTAGGCCTGGACGACCCGCGCTCCTTTGCAAAGTCGATCATTCATTACCATCAAAAAGTTTTTCTCAACCAGGTTGTCAGCATCAAACATGACGACTGCATCGTATTGCTTTGGCATCGCCCAGAGGTTTTCCAACATCCATTCAATACCAAAACCCTTGCCGCGCTTAGAACTGTCAAAGCGCTCGCAGGCAATCGCCCCGTGTTCCCTGGCCAACTCCGCCGTATTGTCGGTGCAGTTGTCGCAAATCACAAAGATGTCGTACATGTCACGCGGATAATCAAGTTTTTTCAGATTCTCGATCAATGGCGCAATGACTGCACTTTCGTTGTGTGCGGCAATCAGCACGGCGAAGGTTTTTTGTGGTTTGTGCGTAACAGCCTCTTTTTTTCTGAACAAACCACCACAGGAGACTAGTGTCTGATAGGTGCTGATCACCCCTACTGCCGAAGTAAATCCGATGAATAACCCCTCAATTGATTCCTTCCATGCACTCATCGTTTCTTCTCCTCGACCTACCCGATATCTACCTGGGATAGGTTAATGGTTTTTTATTTTTTTCTCTCTCTCTGCTACACAGGCTCTTAAGTGCGAGTGTACTACCGTACCCCTTTCTTTTGCAATCGTACTAAAGTGGCAAAAACTATCTTTTTTTGCAGTTTTCTCCTATAGGATATGAGTTTCTCGCAAAAGCATGCCTGTTTTCTTTTTTTCTTGTCCCTATCACCTTTCCCACGTTCTGATGGTTCTATACGGCACATAAGGGACAAAAAAAAGCCTTCTTTTAAGAAAGGCTGCTCCATGCTGATTGGAGCGGGTGATGGGAATCGAACCCACGCTGTCGGCTTGGGAAGCCGAAGTTCTACCATTGAACTACACCCGCACTTTCATTCTAGTAGGCACTTGCATCGTACAACGATTGCCGCGCCATTGTCAATCAGACTATTTATTCATGCCATTAGCACTATGGTGCGGTCGGCGAGACTCGAACTCGCACGGGTCGCCCCGCCACCCCCTCAAGATGGTGTGTCTGCCAATTCCACCACGACCGCGTATGAAACCCCGAAATGCTTCCGGTCTATACTTCGGGGAAAAAATGGCGAGCCTACCAGGACTCGAACCTGGGCACCTGGCTCCGGAGGCCAGTGCTCTATCCGCTGAGCTATAGGCCCATGCTTGTTTGTCTCAGCACTGTGACAGTAATGAAGTATACACCGTTGTCACATCAGAGTCAATAGGAAATTTGGAGAAAAAAACAGGAAAAAGAATCCCATCCTTTACCTTAACGCAGGGGAAAGGTTTACACTACAAAAGGAGGGATGTCTCAGATGAAAATTCATGAAAATCAAGGAAGTCTCAGATAGATTAGGAATATCCCCACGTGCCATTCGTTTTTACGAGGAAAATGGGCTGATCGTACCAGTTAAACAGGAGAACAACTACCGCGTCTACACGGAAAATGACATCTGGCGCCTGCAGACGATCATTTCCCTTCGCGAAGTCGGCATGGGTATCAAGGAAATTCGCAGCGCACTGCAGCAGATTGACGAAGGGGACAATAACGAACTTCGTCACTATCTCGAGCTGCAGCGGGCCGCCGTCTTTTCCCAATGGCTTGAATTAAAACAAATCATCGAAACGACTGACCGCATGATCGAGCTGTTAGACCAAAGCCAATCGCTCGTATTGGATGACGTTTTCCGGCTGGCCGAAGGGTCGAAAAGACTGCGTGAACTTCGCAAAAATTGGTACGATCGATGGAATTTTGACTGTCAGGCGAGCATGTTTAACGATTTGGTGAAAGAAGATTACGACCAGGCACTCGATTTGACGGTAGCGTGGATCACGCCGGAAGCAGGGGAACAAGGTCTGGACATCGGAATTGGCACAGGCAATCTCGCCGGAAAATTCCAGGAACGCGGAATCAAAATGGCCGGCCTCGACCAGTCAAAGGAAATGTTAAAACAATGTCAGCGCAAGTATCCCGAGATTCCGACCAAAATTCGGAAACTTCCTCGCCCTTCCCTATATGGACGGAACGTTTGATTTTATCGTCACCAGTTATGCCTTCCATCATCTTACAGACGAAGAAAAACTGCTTGCTCTGGAAGAGATGCGCCGGGTGCTAAAACCCCACGGGCGCATCTGTATCACCGATTTGATGTTTACTGACAGACACAAACGAGCCGATTATTTGCGAAAGCTGGCAGCCGAAAATAAAGCGGCGGAAATCCGTCAGATCGAGGACAAGTATTACTCTGACCGCTCTCGGCTGCTCTCTTGGTTTGAAGCGCACGGATACATTACAAAACAAAGGCAGCTCAACGACTTGCTTCACATCGTCCTTGCGGTGCCGATTCGAAAAACATAGAAAAACCGCTTGACCTTGCCGCAGCGTACCACCTTACGATACAGCTGTTATATCATCCAACGCACATGGGAGGAATCTTCAATGGACAAAGCGCAGCTGCAAAAGCTTTACCTGCAGGAGGAGTACTACTGGGGAGTGGAACCCAGCCGTCTGGCGGAAAAAATCTTGGATACCATACCCGAAGACCGTCGGAAAAACATGAAAATCGTCGACCTGGGTGCTGGCGAAGGGCGTGACAGCGTATTTCTTGCCCGGGCCGGGTTCGAACTGATTGCCGTTGATATCGCACCGGCGGGATTGGCCAAAGCAGAGAGATTGGCAGCCAAACAAAATACGGGGATCAAGACAGTCGAAGCGGATATCAACGATTTCGCATGGAAGGAGCCTGTTGACCTCGTCTATTCGATCGGTGCCCTCCAGTACATCGAGCCGCAAAATCGAAGCCGCCAATTTTCCCGCTTTAAGGAGAGGACGCTGCCCGGGGGACTGCACGTACTGTTCGCATTTGTCGATCATCCTGACGTCGACCTTCCCCCGGATTGGGGAAAGAACGAGTATCTGTACAAGAGAACAGAATTGCAGGGCTATTACGCTGACTGGGACATCATCGAACAAGAGGAAGTCGTCTTTGATTGCAACTCCAGCAATATCCCCCATAGACACGCTGCCAGCACGATCATCGCCCGTAAGCCTGTCTAGGGACACAAGCCCATATGCCGCCCCGCTCACTGAAGGGGGCGGCTGTCTTTCATCGAACCAGCGGTACGACATCCATAAACCAGCGACTTGACTCCCGACGGGCGACGACCTGTGCGGCTTTCAGATCAACCACGTTCCACTGCTCTTTGTCTGCCTCTGTCCGCTGCGTAGTGTAGACATGCCTGCTGTCCGGGGAAAAACCTGCCACATACACGACGCTGTCTGGCTCCAACAGGGCGAGCTGCTTAACCCGTTCTGCGTCGTACACATATAACCCGGATCCGCTGGGCTCTTGGTACGGACGGCCGAGCTCCTGCTGGCGAGTCGCTCCGGTGAGCAGCAGATATTTTCCATCCGGCGTCAAATGGACGTCGTCAGCCGGAACCGCCAGACGCTGTACCTCGGTTGCATCAGACGTTGCGATTACCCTAAGACCTAGCGGCGTCTCGCTCATTTGGACCACACCGTTCTCCTGATTGTGAAGCTCCCTTCGCACCCCGGTTACATAGAGGAAGCCGCCATCGGCACTAAGTGCCGCCCTCATGTCCGTTCCTTCGACCAGCTTTGCCTGTGCGGCAGGGATCAACCAGCCAAACAGCTTGCCGAAAACAGAACGTGCCGGTCGAATCTCTGCCTGTTTTTCAATACCAAACGTATCCAAATTGACGACGGTCAACTTCTCTTCTCCGGCGTGTGCGATGTACAGCTTCTTCCTTTGCAGATCCCAGGCCAAGCCCGGACTCAGAGAATGGAAGATCGAATCGCTCCCCTCCTGGATGTTACCGGCTTGAATTCCGTCCAATGTAAGCTGGGCCCTTACCCGGTTTGTTTTCAGATCGACAGAGAAGAGATCCGGAGCTTTAAACGGCTGCACTTGGCGGTTGTCCCACTCGCCGTATACAGTCATTTCCCTCCCGCCGGGCATCAAGCGTATCTGGGTCGGGATAAACGACTCCGGAAAGTCGACGATCGCAGACGCCTGCTTTGTTGCGAGGTCATAGCGGAAGAGCTGAAATACCGGCGGGTAGCTTCGGCTGACAGGATCAAGCCAGTACAGCTGGCTGCCGTCTTCGCTAAAGCACAACTGGTTTGCTTCCTTCAGGGAAATTCCGTCCGCTTTTGTCTCCTGCCACGTGGTCGTGTTTATTAGATGAAGCTCCCCGTCTTCCTCTGCCTCTCCGGTCGGCCAAACGGCGAAAGCCAGCTGTTTGCCGTCCCGACTTGCCGCGTAATTGTAATGATGGCCCAAACGAAGTGCGGTATCCCCCGGAAGATTCTGCAAGGTAACCGGGTCGATCGGACTAGCCTGAAGCTGTTCTCCGCTATCGTCAACGAGCAGCAGCGAAGCGGGTTGAAATGTCTGGCCGCCTCCAGGCTGTGGCAGGACCGCAGCCTGCTGCGAACACCCGCCGATCAGCACCAGCAATGACAAAGACAAAAAAACACTTCTTTTCAGCATGTGACCATACTCACCCCTTTGTCAGTACAGAGCATTCAGACTATAGATGCAGAAGGGGACGAAAACGTTACAGATGAATAAATGCTTGGAGAATATTCGGGCAGTATGTTATAGTTTTGGGTAGCACAGAAGAGATGAGTCAGGTTGGTTGAGTTGAGTAGAGCAAAGTAGAGAAAAAAGAATATGTTTTCCCATGCTTTTCTCAATTTTTCCCCCTGTTCTCCTCTGAGAAAAGGAGGAATGAAAAGATGAGTATTTTAGCTTCGTTGCAAATCAGCCCCGAAACCACCCACCTTAGCACCCCTTCCGGCATCCAGGTTACGAGAACGATTACCCCTGTTGATGGAAGCGCGTCAATCGACACACTGTTGCAAAAAATCGACAAAAATAAGGGGGCCGTTTTCTCCAGCAAAATGGATTTCCCCGGCCGCTACTCCCGTTGGGATGTCGGTTTTGTCAACCCGCTGCTGGAATTAAAATCTTTCGGTAAAAAATTCCAATTGCAAGCCCTTCAAAATCGCGGCTGCGTCGTGCTGGCAGCCATCGCCAACCATTTGGCGGAACACGAACTGGTGTCCGTTGACCACAAAGACAGCCGGTCCTTCTCGGGGACGATTCTTTCCGGTCAGACCGAAGCGTTTCACGAGGAAGAAAGAACCCTGCAGCCTTCGATTTTTTCGCTCATTCGCACGATAAAAGAGCTGTTCTCTACGGATACGGATCCGTTTCTCGGTTTGTACGGCGCTTTTGGCTACGATCTGGTTTTTCAGTTTGAGCCAATGGAACTGCAGCACGAGCGGGATCCGGAGCTTTCCGATCTCATCCTGTATTTCCCGGACCAATTGACGATCATCGACCATCAGCTCTCTTGTTCGTACCGATTGTCTTATGATTTTTCCTACGGGGGCCGGTCCACGGCTGACATTCCCCATCAGGAAGTGTTCTCCGAGGCCGCAGCAAGCTCGGTTTCGGCCCGTGACCCTTACCAAAAGGGCAGATACGCCAAGCTGGTGGAAACCGCAGTCGAATCCTTTAAAGTAGGCGATTTGTTTGAGGTGGTGCCGTCGCATACCTTCGTCAGAGACTGTCCAGGTACGCCATCCGCCCTGTTTACCAGGCTGATGGAGATCAATCCCAGCCCCTACGGTTTTTTCATCAATCTGGGCAGCGAATACCTCGTAGGATCCTCTCCGGAAATGTACGTCCGGGTGACGGGAAACAAGGTGGAAACCTGTCCAATCTCCGGGACGATCAGGAGGGGTGCCGACCCGATTGAAGATGCCGACCGGATCAAGGAATTGCTCAACTCTGCCAAGGATGAATCAGAGCTGACCATGTGTACCGACGTCGACCGCAACGACAAGTCCCGGATCTGCATTCCTGGCTCGGTGAAGGTGATCGGCAGAAGGCAGATCGAGCTCTATTCCCATCTGATCCACACCGTTGACCACATCGAGGGAACGTTGGATCCCAAGTTCGACGCCCTGGACGCTTTCATGACCCATATGTGGGCCGTGACCGTCACGGGTGCCCCGAAACGATCGGCTATCAAATGGATCGAGCAGCACGAGGATTCCCCACGGAGATGGTATGGCGGCGCTGTCGGCTTTTACAGCTTTGACGGCAATTTGAATACCGGTTTGACCTTGCGGACGATCCGCATCAAAAATGGCATCGCGGAAATCCGGGTAGGTGCCACCCTGCTGTACGATTCGATCCCGGAAGATGAGGAAGAAGAAACCTTGACCAAGGCCGGGGCGCTGTTTAAAGCTCTGGAACCAGGAGGAGCCGCAGGGGTCGCCGATCGGAAGCAGCCAAAAGACGCCGGAGAAGGGCTTAACATCCTGTTCGTCGACCACGAAGATTCTTTCGTTCACACGCTGGCCAACTACTTTAAGCAGTTTGGCGCAAAGGTATCGATTCTGCGCTCTGAATTCGCCAGAGAGCGGCTGCGCTCTGATGTAGACTTCGACCTTGTGCTGCTGTCGCCCGGCCCCGGCCGCCCCGGTGACTTCAAGCTCAGCGAGACGATTCAGCTGTGCCTGGAAAAAAACATTCCCATTTTTGGCGTCTGTCTGGGGCTGCAGGGGATGATTGAATATTTTGGCGGCACGCTTGATGTTCTGCCCTACCCGTATCACGGAAAGGTTTCCGTGATCGACACCGCAGAGCAGAGCTTCCTGTGGGAAGGGATCGCCGGTCCGATCGCCGTCGGCAGATACCATTCCCTGCATGCGCAGCAAGTGCCGGATTGCTTTGCCGTCACAGCCAAGACCTCGGACGACGTGGTGATGGCCATCGAGCACAAATCCCTTCCGGTATGGGCCGTACAGTTTCACCCGGAATCGATCATGAGCGCCCGCAATGAAGCGGGAATGACAATGATCCGAAACGTGCTGAACAAAATTAGGCAAAAATCACAGCCATAACGTACAAACCGCGGGGCCACTTTACTTCGAGTGACCCCGCGGTTTTATTTGAGCGCTACCAAAATCGTTCCCGCGACAATCAGCACGACGCCGGCCGCATTCACCCAGGATATCTTCTCTCCAAGAAAGAGCAGCGCCAGCACAACGGCGATGACGACGCTCAACTTGTCGACCGGGCCAACCTGTGAAACATTTCCGTACTTTAGCGCTAAAAAGTAAAACAGCCACGACAACGCTCCGGCAACCCCGCTGAACAGAACAAACGATAATGCCTTCGTCTGGGAGAAAAGTTCCGCCATTTGCGAAAATTTCCCTTGAACGGCAACGACTCCCACCAGAAAGAGAGCCATGATAATCGACCGTACTGCCGTTGCGGAATTAGCGTCGATGTCTTTCAGGCCGATTTTTCCAAAGACGGCGACCAAGGCGGCCGTGACTGCGGATAGCAAAGCGTAAACCAGCCATAAAGGCAATTCCATTACCCCCTTGCGCTGCATTTTTCTTCAGGAAAAAGCGCTCGCGCTCTCTGATATGACTCTATGTAATGGGTCAAGCAGTCTAGGACTCTATTAAGTATACAACTTTTTGGCCAGATCAAAACAAAAAAGCCGCCATTGCATGCGCAAGGTGACTTAGCGTGTTTCCGTATGGCGTCCCAGGAGGGATTCGAACCCCCGGCACACGGCTTAGAAGGCCGTTGCTCTATCCAGCTGAGCTACTGGGACATGACTGTTGGAGGGAGTACCCGGATTTGAACCGGGGATGAGGGTTTTGCAGACCCGTGCCTTACCACTTGGCTATACTCCCAATATGGGGCGATCGATGGGACTCGAACCCACGAATGCCGGAGCCACAATCCGGTGCGTTAACCCCTTCGCCACGACCGCCATGATGATAGAATGGTGAAATATTCTGGCAGGGGCAGTAGGAATCGAACCCACACCAAAGGTTTTGGAGACCTTCGTTCTACCTTTAAACTATGCCCCTATGGTAGCGGCGGAGGGGATCGAACCCCCGACCTTTCGGGTATGAACCGAACGCTCTAGCCAGCTGAGCTACACCGCCGTAATATGGCGGAGAGTGAGGGATTCGAACCCTCGCTACGCTTACGCATACTAACGGTTTAGCAAACCGTCCCCTTCGGCCTCTTGGGTAACTCTCCGCAATGTACACCTTCAAAACCAGATAGAATTTTCCTGCAGCCATTCAGCTGCTAAATTCTACCTCTTTTTCAAGGTGCATCTGTCATGCCGAAATTCCGTTATTCGCCGGAGCGACATTTACTAATATAGCATAGCCTATGAAGTATTGCAAGAGGTAAATCGTGAAAATTTCCCTTGCNCAATGTACACCTTCAAAACCAGATAGAATTTTCCTGCAGCCATTCAGCTGCTAAATTCTACCTCTTTTTCAAGGTGCATCTGTCATGCCGAAATTCCGTTATTCGCCGGAGCGACATTTACTAATATAGCATAGCCTATGAAGTATTGCAAGAGGTAAATCGTGAAAATTTCCCTTGCCATTCTACTAAATATACCGGGGGCGGGCTGGCGCATACTAACAGGCAAGAAGCCGGCGCGGACGATGCGGACTTGTCCGTGCCGCAGAAAGGATGACGTTCTCATGCTGCGCATCGTCAGCTACAACATTCACAGCGGCAAGGACCTGTTTTGGCGGAATCGGCTCGCAGAAATGGCGAGTCTCCTCGCCTCCCTGAACGCCGATATCATCGCCTTGCAGGAAGTGCACCAAAATACCCGCTTCGGCTACCAGGCGGAATACCTGGCTGAGCAGCTATCCCTGGACTACGCCTTCGGACCCGCCCTGCAAATCGCCGGCGGCTCCTACGGGAATGCCCTGTTGACCCGGCTGCCGCTGCTTCGGGCTGCTACCCTGCAGCTGCCCGCCCTTAGGGAACCGCGCAGTTTATTGAAGACAACGCTCCTCTGGCAAAACACGGAACTGTCATTTTGGGTCGTCCACTCCAGCTTGCGGCGAAAATGCCGGCACCTGCAGGCCGACATCATCAAACAGGAAATTCACCGGGAAGCAAGTCAGCATCCCTTGATCATCTCCGGCGACTTCAATACCCAAACCCCCTTGATTCCCGCAGCGCTGCAGGACTGCGCCAGGGAAAGAGCGCTTCACATGCTTCCCACCTTGTTGACGATTCGGCGCAGGTACGATTTTGTCTTCGCTTCCTCCGCCTGGCAGGTATGTGATTACGAAGTGCTCCGGGCCAACCTCTCCGACCATTACCCGATCCTAGTCACACTACAGTTGTATGCAGCGCCAGCTCCTGAAGGATAAACGCCTTAACATCAACGATACGGGCGGGATGCGTCATAGGGCGGGATGCCCCGGCGATCAGCAGCGGGACGAGCGAGTCCCGTTTGTGCAGGGAGCCGTGACTGCCCCCGCCCAAATGGGTAGGCGAGCATTCGGACAGAAACTCAAATCCGGGTGCAGCCGTCACCACAACAACCTGGTCAGTTTGGGAGAACAGCGCGCCGTACAGGCGTGACATCACATCCGGGTAATCGCCGTAATCTACGCCTCCACCGAAGCTCTCCTTCAGGTCGAGCACTTGCCAATCCCCCTGGATCGTCCACTCTCCCTGGTAGCAATCCCGCTTGTCTCCCCCTTTGCGAAACGAGAGCGTCCGCTCTGTCCCCCCTCGCCTTACCCTTACCCACTCCGTTTCTTTCCAGGCGATCAGGTCGATCCGCTCGTCCCCTGCCACGGCTTCGACCAGCTTCGGCAGGACGCCTTCCTGAACAGGATACAGGTAGCTCATTCGCTCGTTGTTGCAGATGACCACTTCCACGTCCTCCTCAACAGAGTCGCCCAACTTGAGAATGCAAAAGCCGCTCAGCAGTTCTTCAAGCGGAATGTTGTGCTCCGGCGCGGACCCGATCACCGTCTGCCCGTGATCGCTGACAAAGATAAAGATGTTTTGTTCCAACGCCTGTTCCCAGGAATCGAAGGTGTCAAGGAAGCGGACAATCTGCTCATCAACTTGCGACAGGTGCTCGACAGCCAAATGCGGTGTCTTATGCAGCTTGTGATCGTTATCGGGCAGGTAGATCAGCGTAAAATCGGGCTGCTTCCCCGACTTTACCACTTCGATCAGGACGTCAATCGCGTGAGGGTCGTTCAGGCCGTAGGAGGCGATCAGCGATTGCGACCAGTTCCATGTGACCGGCCGAAAGATCGCCGGCTTCACCAATGTGCCAAGGCTGAGAATGGTCGGCCCGCTCACCTTCTCTCTCATGCGAAAGCCCATCGCCGCATCAAGCAGGAAGGGCAGTTCCACTCTGTGTTGTTTGTGTCCGCGGTGTGCGATCACGTTGATCGATCCGGAAGTTCGTCCGTTTTCCTCGAGCTCCTCGTGTATGGTCTTCACGTCCTTGCTCAAATGGTGCTCGTTCAGGTCGAACAGCACGTTCCTCGCACAGTGCTCCATCCCGGTCTGAAACACCGGCCGTACCCCGTTCAAATAGTTGATGATCTTTTTTTCGACCGGATCGTACCAGATTAACCCTGGCACCTTGTGTTTATCCGGATATACGCCGGTAATCAGCGAGCAGTCAATCGAAGCCGTCATCGTCGGAAAGACAGTTACGCAGTCATTGATGTACTGCCCCCGTTCCATAAAAAAACGAAAGGCCGGCGCTTTTTGTTCGGCCACACTTTGTTCCAAGACATCTGGCATCATCGAATCGATCAGGAAAAGGAGTACTTTTTTCATGGCCTGCCTTCCTTTTTACGTTTTTTGCCGGTTTGATTAGTTTTGGCAATCTGGTGACTTCTATACAAAAACACTCGCCTCCGCAAAACGGAAGCGAGCGCAAACGAAAACCCTGTTCACTTTTCCAGATTGTTGACGAATAGATCCGTGACGTAGTCGGCAGCCGCATCAAACCGGGTAGGCTGCTCCGACGGTTCAAGCGCCCAGCGCATGAGCAGACCCGAAAAGGTGGAAACCAGCAGCAGGCTGTGCAGCCACAGACAGGTTCCCGGTTTCAACCGTCCTTCCTCCTCGGCAAGCAGAAACTGCTTGTGGATGTAATCCACCCGCTCCTCGTCGACCTGCTGCATATACGACTGCAATTCGGGATACACAAACGTAAGCGCCCAGATCTCCCGGTGAATCCGGTCTGCGATCAGTACTTGAAAGCTGTTTTTGATCATCTGCCGGATGCGCTCCAAGGGATCGGGAATGCTCTCGTTAGCCTTGATCAGTTCGATCGTCGTCTTTTGGTGAAAGCGAATGGCAACGCGGACGAGAAGCTCTTCCTTGTTTTTGAAATACCAGTAAAAAGAGCCCTTGCTCACACTCAATTGTTCGCATAGTTTCTCGATGTGGACGCCGACTACTCCTTGTTCGTTGATCAAACTGGTGGTTGCTGCAATGAATGCATCAAACAGTTCGGGTCTCGCTTTCGGCATATTCTTGCTGCTCCTCCTGTCTAGTTGTTAACCCATGTTAGTGTCGTCCCTTTTCCCTGCTTTGTTACCGTCCATTTGCCGCCGGCCTGCTTCGCTTGTTCAAGTGGCACGTATTCTTCGCCTGCCTGCTGCCCAGGGCGATTGGCCAGGCTGTCGGCTACAGCTGCGCGGATGGCACCCCCTTTAAACAGCGGTGCCGTTGTCAAAAAAGTGATGCCGTTTATCTTCACCTCGCCGACGTCCTCTTCGGCGATCACAAAATGCTCGACGTTTAGTGAACGAAGCGCCCGGATCACTTGGGCCAGGTCGTCCGCCTCTTCGATGTCGGGCGAGAGCCCCTTGTGATTGACCACTTCGTGATTCGGCGTGAAGTACTCATGCAGGGTGATTTTCAGCGCATCCCCGCCCGGCAGCGGCACTACCTGTTGGGCGCTGCCTTTGCCAAAAGTCCTCGTTCCGACCAGCGTGGCAACCTTATGATCCCTCAGCGCTCCGGAAAGCAGTTCGGAGGCAGAAGCGGTTTGCCCGTTGACCAGGATGCGGACGGGAAAGGAGACCTTCTCGCCGTTGCGGACCCAATTGGCTATTTCGATTCCATTGCGATTCGTCGTGTACATCAAAATGCCGTCATCGATAAAGAGGCTGGCGACATCGCGGGCCGAACTGATGAGACCGCCGCCGTTGTCCCGCAAATCGACGATCAATCCTTTCAGATTGCGGCTGCCGGCAATCAAGCTGGCCAACTCATCGCGAAATTCAAGGGCCGCCTCGGATCCGAAAGTAGACAGTCCGATGTAGCCGATATCCCCGTCAAATCGGGCACTAACTGCTTCCTGCGTATAGAAAAATGCCCGCGCGACGGAAAAAGATATGGTTTTCTTCAATGACGGCCGGTACACAGTCAAAATTGATGTGCTGCCTTCTTCGCCGCTGAGCATCCAGTAGATCTCTTCCAGGTTTTTGCCCTTTACGGGGGCGCCGTCGACCGCAAACAGATAATCCCCTGGCAGGACGCCGGCCGCTTCAGCCGGAGAGCCTTCCAGCACCTGTGCAATCAACGTCACGCCGTTTTGCGTGCGCAGATAGATGCCAAAACCAACCGACTCATTCTCGACAGCCCCTTGAAACCGCCGCAATTCGTCTTCCGTAAAGAGAACGGTATGCGGATCCTGCAGGGTATCGATCATCCCCTGTACCGCCCAGCGGTTCAACGGTTTCCAATTGAGATTTTCCTGTTCCTGCCACTGCTTCAGGCGACTGGTCAACTTCTCAAGCGTGTCATCGGCAGGATTGACAGGGTACTCCCGCTGATCGAGCCGCTTGATCTCGCTGCTTACTTTTTTCAAGGCTCCCTGTGCCAATTGTTTGGCAGCAGGCTTCTCCACATGGTTATCCAGCAAATATTGAAATACCTGCTGTGTCTCCAGTAAAGGGGACATTTTTTCATCGGCGGCATAGGCCCCGGTACTGGCACAGAGCAGCACAAATGCGAGTATCGATGCCAAAAGGGTTTTCATTCTTGCGTTCATCTCGCTACGGACACCCCTTTCACCACATCAGCCGGGATCGCAACCGAGGCAGCTTCCGTCGGCTCATAGCGCTCGCTGCCCACATAGGGGACAAACTGCTCTTCATCATAGATCTCCTCGACGTGCCAGACACGCTGAACCGGCATTCCGGAATGACGATCGATATAGTATTTTGATACAAAATAGGGAATGTTTGTTATCTTGCCGCTGCTGCTGGTCACCTCTTTTGCCTTGGCGAGCAGCGCCTCCGCTTCGATCCACTCCGTTATCACGTCGTAATCGCCGATAGACTGAACGAAGTACCGCGCCTTCAGGCGGGAAAGCCGGTCCGTCGGTTTGATGCTCTCCACCCATTCATGCAGGTAGTCGAAAGAATTTTGTTCCTGTTTCACCCATTTTTCCGAGTCAAAATCGCGAGAATACAGCATCTTTTTACCAAGGTCTGCATATGTCTCCAGCTTTTGCAGAACCAGTTTGTCGGGGGCGTAGTAATAACCCGTCGTGTGGGCAGTCTTGTTTTTTTGGTCGACTTGCTGGGTGTATTTGAACAGGTATCCGTCTACAAGCGCTTCTCCTGCCGCCTTGTAGCCATCCCGTCCGTTCAGCAGGTCGTACGCCTGCTCCAACTGCATGGCGGCGTTTTTTTGTGCATCCAGCGAGGCGAATTCCGCTTCGTAAAGGCGCTGCCATTTTTTCATGTCCTCGTCATTGGAGCGGTTTGCTGCCGTCTTCAGCAACTCCTTGGCTTCCTCTGTCCGGCCGCTGTCTGCCAGGTAGTACAGTGCGTTCTGCAAGGCCGTCCGGTCTTCGGACGCCGCCGCCTTATACCTGTCGATCGCCTTGTCCACATCCCCGGCCTTGACGTCGAATGCGGCCAGGTACAGCGAGAGCACCCCTGCCTCCATCCCCTCCTTGGGCAGGCGGTTGTGGAAAGTCAGCAGGCGTTCCCGAACCCGATCAAACACCCCTGGGTTGTCGTGTTCCAGCATCAAGGAAATATCGTAGACGTTGACGACCAGCAGGTTAAACAATTCCTTGTCGGACATATTATCCGCAAGATAGGCGTTCAACGCCGAAAACGCATGTTCCAGGTTTTCTTCATAGGAGGAAAAGTAATCCCAGCTGAGGTAGTAGTAGACGCCGGTCCTGTTGCTGTAACCGGACTGGGCCAATTTGCGCAGCTGGTCGAAAGTGGTCTCGTCATCATACCCCTCGCTGATCGCATCGACCGCCTCCAGATAGGCCTTATCGTCGGCCGAACGGGATTGCCCGTCATACGTGCGAAACAGCGGAAACGGGTCCTCGATCTCCCCGATCTGCGGGAACCTCGTGCCGTCGAGATCGAGCAGCGGCAGTACCGATTGGGATGTCATATAGGTTTTGACCTGTTCGGCAAGCAGGGCTGCCTCTCCCCGTTTTACCGGAGCGTCAGCCTCCCCTGTCAGCCAGCCCTTCGACTCCATCTCCCGCAAGGCCTCGGTCTTCCTTCCCGCCGAGCTGCCTGCCGCAAAGATCTGCAGCAATTCGGCCGCCTCCCGATGGGTGATCACAGCCTGCGGTTGAAACTGCTCGCCGGCAAACAGCTGATGAAAACTGCCCGGCCCGTACAAGCGGTCGTAGACGAGGGAGATTTCCAACACCGGATCGTACAGCCAGGACAGCCGGCTGACATCCCGGTAGGGCAGGTACGGCTCGTCAAACCCTTCGCCCCACCCGTTTCGTTCATCCCCGCTCATCAACGTGAGCGGGAACAGCAGCTGCTCAGAACGGACATAAAGGCGATCCAGCAGTGCGATAAATTCACCGCGGGTCATTCCCCGATCCGGTTCAAACGCCTTGCCGTCGCCCACTCCTGCCAGCAGCCCGTCCTCGTAGCTTTGGACAATCGCCTCTTTTGCCCAGTGCTGCTCTATATCGTTGAAGGGAAGTGCCTCATCCGTGCTTTGTGCGGCTGCAAATGAGGGAACAGCCAACAAGCCGGCCAAAAACAAAGCTGATAATTTCCAAGGTTTCACCATACACTCTCATTCCTTTTTCAGACAAGTATCCGGCCGCATTCGTCACACAAGACAACCTTCCCGTCCCCGCCCTTGCGCCATCTGGCCAGATTGGACAGGGAAAGGGGCAAAAAACACCCCATACAGGTGTTGTTTTTCACTTCCACGATCGGGCGTTCCTTGGTTTCCCGTACTCGTTCATATTCATCGAGCAGCTCCTGATTCAGGTGCTGCTCCAACTCCCACACGCGAAACTGCTGTTCCCGGACCGCAAGCTCCAGCTCTAGCCGCCGCTGCTGTTCCTGGGCCGTGAATCGCTCCGCTTCCTGCCGGGCCATCCACAACTCTTGTTCCAGCAGCAGTCTGGCAATTTGCTGGTCGGCATCAGCGGTCACGGGCAGCGCGTCCAGTTTCTGTGAAATCTCCCGGACGCGTTCGCGAAGCCCGCGGCCTTCCTGACCGAGCTGTTCCATATCCCGCTTCGCCGCGGCTAATACCTGGCTGGCCTGATGCCACATATATAGCTGTTTGGCTGTCGACATCTCGCACCCCTTACACAAACTGGAAGGGGTCAGTATGTACCTGTGAGGCTACCACTTCGGTTTCATAACCGGCCGCCTTGCAGCGCTCTTGCAGAACGTCAGCCAACTTCTGCTTCATGATCTTTTCGATGTTGTGGCCGGCGTCGATCAGATGCAGCCCGTCGGCCTGTGCATCGTGTGCCGTATGGTAGTATATATCTCCTGTCAGCAGCACGTCGGCCCCGCGAAAGGCTGCCTTGCCGACAAAGGAATTGCCGTCTCCGCCGACGACCGCCACTTTTTGTACGACGGCGTCGAGCTTGCCGACCACCCGGACCCCCTGCAGGCTAAAGCGCTCCTTAACGAGTCCGGCCAGCTCCCGCAGCGTCATCGGCTGCGGCAATTTTCCCAGCCGGCCGATCCCGAGCGCCTCTGTCGGCAGATCGAGCGGATAGATATCGTAGGCCACCTCTTCGTAGGGATGGGCCGCTTTCATCGCCTGGATGACTGCCGACTGCCTGGACGCAGGAAGGATTGTCTCCATGCGCACTTCGGCCGCCTTTTCCAGCCTGCCTTGTTCGCCGATAAACGGATTCGTCCCGGCACGCGGCAAAAATGTGCCTGTCCCTTCAACTTGAAAGGAGCAGTGGCTGTACTGGCCGATCCAGCCGGCGCCGGCTTCCGAGATGGCCTTGAAAACGGCTTCCTGATGAGAGACAGGTACAAAGACAACCAGTTTTTTTAAGGCATCCCGAGAAGTTTCAGTCAACACCTCAAGCTCCGTCAGACCGATCGCTTCCGCCAGCCAATCATTCATCCCACCCTGGGCGACGTCAAGATTGGTATGGGCCGTGTAAACGGCAATGTCGTGCTTTATCAATTTTTCGTACAGCCTGCCGGCAGCCAGATCGGTACGCAGCGTTTTGAGCGGCCGGTAGATGACAGCGTGGTGCGCGACGATCAAATCCACTCCCATCGCGATCGCCTCGTCAACGACCTCCTCGAGCACATCCAGCGCAACCATCACTTTTTTCACCGGTTTCTGCAGGGTACCGACGTGCAGGCCGATCTTATCCCCTTCCATCGCCAACGATTTTGGCGCCAATTGCTCTACGTATTGAATGACGGTTTGCCCGTTTGCAAACATCGGATCACCTCTTCTATCCAGTCCAATTCTTTCACGACTTGTTCATATCGTTCCTTCGTCTCGGGACGCCTGGATTTGGCCAGCTGAGCGAGAATCGCCTTCAGCTTCTCCCGCTCACGCTCCCACTTTTGCCGCAGGATCGGGGATTTTTCCTCCCACAGCCAGGGACCCAGCCGGAGCAGTTCTTCCAGCGAACGCGCTTTTTCCCGGTACGGGGCGAGCGGATCGCCTGGCTCAGCCACGAGAATCTCGTAGATCACGCCGTCTTCCTCCAGTATGTCTTCGGCGATCAACTGCCAGCGGTTGTCCAGCAGCCAGCGCCGGACCGCTTCCTCGCCGACATTGGGCTGCAGGATCAAGCGCTGCACACCGGGAAGCTTCGCTTTGCCGCTCTCCAGGATGGAGGAGATTAGCTGTCCGCCCATTCCAGCGATGCAAACGGCGTTGACCTCCCCCGGCGCAAGCACCGCCAGGCCATCCCCTTTGCGTACGGAAGCCCGGTCGGCTGCCGTCAGCTTGGCGACCTGCTCTCTTGCCGCCTGATACGGACCTTCGTTCAGCTCACCGGCGATGACGAACGCGGCAAGTCCGCTTGCCAGCAAGTACGAGGTCAATAGTGCGTGATCAGAGCCGATGTCCGCCACTCGCGAACCGGCCGGGCAGTATTCGGCTATTTTTTTCAGCCGTTTTGAAAGCACAATGGATGTCATCTGCAAAGTCACCTTCCAATGTGTCTATTCTACCCTATTTGCCCATAAATGCCCATGAGCAAAAAAACGCAAAAAGCCCCCTTAAGGGGGGCGAATACCGGCTTGCTTCGAGCGATTTCGACGCTTGTCCGGGCAGTCAGCCTCCCTGGTTTGTCAAAACCGGATGGGGAGGCTTCCCAGGCGATCAACAGCCAATCTCGCGGGCGATGACCGTACGCAGGATCTCCGACGTGCCTTCGCCAATCTCCAGCAGCCTGGCATCGCGAAACAGGCGCTCCACCTGGTACTCCCGCATATAGCCGTAGCCGCCGTGAATTTGAATCGCTTGATGGGTGGCCGCCATCGCGATCTCGGAGGCGTAGAGCTTCGCCATCGCCGCTTCTTTCGTAAATTTCCGGCCGTTGTCCTTCAACCAGGCCGCCTTGTAGACCATGTTGCGGGCCAGTTCGATCTGCATGGCCATGTCTGCCAATTTAAACTGAATCGCCTGGAACTTTGAGATCGATTGCCCGAATGCCCGCCGGTCCTGCGCGTAGCGGAGGGCGCGATCGTAAGCGGCCTGGGCGATTCCCACCGCCATCGCGCCAATGCCGATCCGGCCGCCGTCCAGGGTCGCCATGAACTGTTTAAAGCCTTCTCCGCGCTTTCCCAAGATATTTTCATCGGGCACGCGGACGTTGTCGATGATCAGTTCGGTCGTATTGGAGCTGTGCAGGCCCAATTTCTCGTAGTTGTCCAAGACGGTCAAGCCCGGTGCTTCGTTCGGAACGATAAAGGCGGTAATGCCGCGCGTTCCCTTCTGTTTGTCCGTTACGGCAGTCAAGGCGAGGAACTTGGCGTACGAGGCATTCGTAATAAAACACTTGGAGCCGTTAAGCACCCACTCGCCGCCTTCGAACACGGCTGTCGTCTGGGTGCCCCCTGCGTCCGAACCGGCGTTAGGCTCTGTCAGCCCAAACGCCCCCATGCTCTCTCCTGTACAGATGCGCGTCAGGTACTTCCGTTTTTGCTCTTCCGTGCCAAACAGCGCAAGCGGCGCTCCGCCTAATGAGATGTGGGCCGAGTACGTGATGCCGGTCGAAGCGCAAGCGCGGCTCATCTCCTCGACGACGATCGCAAAGCTGATGTAGTCGGCGCCCGCTCCGCCGTACGCTTCAGGAAACGGCAGGCCAAGCAAATTCAACTCAGCCATCTGACGAAAAATTTCGACAGGAAACTGTTTGGTCCGATCCCGCTCGTCCGCTCCGGGAGCGACCACTTCGTCGGCAAATTCGCGCATCATCTTTTGCAGCATCCGCTGTTCTTCCGTCCACTCAAAATGCATGCTGGATCCCCCTTCAAACTATACTGACTGAGCGTTTGTTCAGTTATTTATTATACAATAATTCGCATCGGTCGGGTA
Source organism: Brevibacillus sp. B_LB10_24 (assembly GCF_046036945.1). NCBI lineage: Bacteria > Bacillati > Bacillota > Bacilli > Caryophanales > Paenibacillaceae > Brevibacillus > Brevibacillus sp. B_LB10_24. The sequence continues at coordinate 146,234 of NZ_JBJQOQ010000003.1, forward strand.
CAACATTTTTCAAAATAATCGGTCGATTGCCCCGGGTAATGCAAAAAACGTCCCATACGAGCAGTACCGTACGGGACGTCCTTCAGGTTAAGGTTACAGCCGCATGGATCCGAGCCAGGTGCGGCGCGTCACAAAAAACAGCGCAGAGCCAAGGAGGATTTTGACGAACAACAGCAGCTGGATCACATCCCGGGCCATCCCCGGAATGAACAGCATGCACACCTCTGAACCGAACAGAAAGAGCAAGCCGCAGACGGCCAGCACCCCGCCTGCCTGCGCACGGCTGCGGCGCAACATGAAGCCGAGTCCAATCATCACGGCGGCCAGCGGTACCCAGTACAACTGGGCGTGGAGGAAACTCGGGTCGGCAGCGATCAGCCCGATGATTTCATACCCGTAGATCAGCCCCAGCCCCACTAAACCGCAGTACTGCAGGTACGCCAAGCGAAAGAGGAGGCCGGTGACATACCACAAGAGGCAGGCCGCGGCCAAGAACAGCAGCATCACCGGCAGGGATGCTCCCGTTTTTTGCAGCAGGAAGAGCCCGCCTGCCGCCATCGCAAAAAAGGCAAGGGCCAGCGCTATATTGGTGCCGGCGATCGTCCTCTTTCGCAGGATGAAGGCCAGTCCATAAAAAAGCAGGGAAAATATGGCGACAAATGCGATTTGCATTGCTGTGGGAAAATCGCTAAAATGAAAAGCAAGCAAGATACTGATAGCGGTTACAACCATACCGATCAGCCAAACGAACGCCTTTGCACGGGTAGTCGAGCTGTTGCCGGTCTGACCGTTTCCCTTCCCCGGCGCAAAACTGCCCGCCAGCTTCGCAAACAAACCGTTGCCTCTCTTGTTGCTTGCATTTTCATTGCCATCCTGCTGTATTCCTGTATGCTCGCCGCCAGAATACAATTTCAATAGAAAGATGCAGTAATGTTCTGGAAGCAGTTGCGTTCTTTGCCACTTTTCTATTTCGGCGATGATCACTCTCGTTTTTGCGTCCAAGCTGCACCCTCCTTTATATACAAAACAATCGAAGTTTATACATAACTCGTGTATAATGTTAGGTAAGTTCTGCCGCAGCGAAAACAAGAAAGGCCTACGCAGCGGCAGCGACAGCAGTACGTAGGCCGTTATCTTTTCTATATATCGGTTATTCGAGGAAATCTTTTAAGCGTTTGCTGCGGCTCGGATGGCGCAATTTACGTAGGGCTTTCGCCTCAATTTGGCGAATTCGCTCGCGCGTGACGCCAAATACCTTGCCCACTTCTTCCAGCGTCCGGGTGCGTCCGTCGTCCAGACCGAAACGCAGACGCAGCACGTTCTCTTCCCGGTCGGTCAACGTATCCAGCACGTCTTCCAGCTGTTCTTTCAACAGTTCGTAAGCGGCCGCATCGGACGGAGCCAACGCCTCCTGATCTTCGATGAAGTCGCCGAGATGTGAGTCGTCTTCTTCACCGATCGGCGTCTCCAGCGAGACAGGTTCCTGGGCAATCTTCATGATTTCCCGGACTTTTTCCGGGGTGAGGTCCATCTTTTCGGCGATTTCCTCCGGCAGCGGTTCACGCCCCAGTTCCTGCAGGAGCTGCCGGGAAACGCGGATCAGCTTGTTGATCGTTTCCACCATGTGCACCGGAATCCGGATGGTACGGGCCTGGTCGGCGATCGCGCGGGTGATCGCTTGGCGAATCCACCAGGTCGCGTAGGTGCTGAATTTAAACCCTTTGCGGTAATCAAATTTTTCTACAGCTTTGATCAAGCCCATGTTGCCTTCTTGAATCAAATCGAGAAAGAGCATGCCGCGACCGACATACCGCTTGGCGATGCTGACTACGAGGCGAAGGTTGGCCTCGGCCAGGCGCCGTTTGGCTTCCTCATCTCCCTGTTCGATGCGGTTCGCCAACTTGATCTCCTCTTCTGCAGAAAGCAGAGGAACGCGGCCAATTTCCTTTAGGTACATTCGAACCGGGTCATTGATCTTTATCCCTGGAGGAACGGAGAGGTCGTCAAACTCATACTCTTCCACATCCTCGTCTTTCAGCATCATCTCATCAACGTCTTCTTCGTTCTCATTGGTTACATCGACGCCTTGGTCGCTGAGAAACTCAAAAAACTCATCGATTTGATCGGAATCCTGGTCGAATCCGGAGAGGCGCTCCATGATCTCTTTGTAGGTGAGCGACCCCCGCTTTTTGCCCAATTCGATCAGTTGTTCTTTCACCTGCTCGATGGATGCAGCTTCCATATCAGGGCTGATGTGTTGCTTGTTCATCTACTTTCCCTCCTTCCCCGGGAATGTTAATGGGCCTACCCTTCTTTTAAAGCATTTTCCAATTCAAGAATCTTCATCCCTACAATGGCTGCTTGATTCTGAAGTTGTTTTTGCACATCCGCATCTCCTTCGCCGGCAGCGAGAAGTTCAAGTTTTTTCAACTCCTCCTGCAGGCGTTCTAGCTCGGCGCGCTGCGGGTAGTTGTTCACTTGTCTGATGTAGTCGCCGATCTCAATGTCAGATACGTCTTCCTTGCACTCCATCATGGCCAATCCCGAGGCTAATTGCTTGAGCTTTTCATCTTCTACATAATGAATAAAAAGTCCTGGATCTGCTGAGTGTCCCTCAGCATAGTACGCATATAAATAGGCAGCGAGTGCATCGTGTTCGTCGACTTGCAAGTGAGTCTTGACCTCTGTTTGCACCCGTTCGGCAATGTCCTGATTCCGCATCATGTAATACAGCAGCATGCGTTCAGCATTGTAATACGCGGGAGCCAACTGTTTTGCGAGCGTAACTTTGCCATTATTTATACTATTATTCCATGCTGGCGTCACTTTATCCCTTTGTTGATTTATTTTTTGCTGCTTGTACACTTTTTTGGCTTCTGTTTTCACAGCGTCAAGGGACAGGGAGAATTCCTCCGCCAGGTCTCGCTCGTACATATCCCGCTCTACTGAACTGCTTAATTCATTGATGATGGAAAGCGCTTCTTGAATAAAGTTGGCCTGATCGCTTTTATCTTGTAGTACGCGATTGGCCCGCAAATGTTTCAGGCGAAAAGCAGTTACCGGCATGGCCTGCAGCAGCACGTGCTGGGAAAAAGCTTCTGCACCGTGCTTTTGGATGTAGTCATCCGGATCGAGCCCTTGCGGCAGCGGAGCGATCCGAACCGTACAGCCAGTCTGCTGCAAAATGTCAACTGCTTTCGCTGTCGCTTCTTGTCCTGCCCGATCGCCGTCGTAGCAGAGCAGCACCTGCTCGGCGTTGCGGCGAATCACCCGGGCCTGCTGCCCGGTCAGGGCCGTCCCCAAGGTGGCAATTCCTTGCTGGATTCCAGCTTGCCAGGCAGCGACGACATCGACATACCCTTCAAACAATATCGCTTCGTTGCGCTTGCGTATCGGCGAACGGGCGCGGTGAAGATTGAAGATGGTGCGGCTTTTGTTGAAGAGCGGCGTCTCCGGACTGTTGAGGTATTTCGGCTGTCCGCCGTCCAGCGACCGTCCGCCGAAGCCGATGACCCTTCCCTGTGAATCGTGGATCGGAAAGATCACCCGACCGCGAAATCTGTCGTAAAACCGCTGTCCCTTTTCGTTGTCTGCCATGGATAGCAGTCCCGCTTCGACCATTAACGGAAGGGAAAAGCCGCGCTTCTCCAAAAACTGCATGGTAAAATCCCACGAATCCGGTGCAAAGCCAATTTCGAACTGGGCGATTGTCGCTTCTGTCAAGCCGCGCTTTTGCAAATACCGCATCGCTTCGCTGCCGTACGGCGTTGAGGTCAGTATATAATGGTATAGTTTCGCCACAAGTTGATGCGCTTCATACATGGCCTGCTTTTCCGGATTTGCTGCCGCTTCATGCAGGCTATGGGCAGCGGGAACCGGGATGCCCGCCCGCTCTGCGAGCTTGTGCAGGGCTTCTGCAAACGTCAATTGCTCGATTTGCATCACGAAGTCGAAGACGCTGCCGCCTGCTCCGCAGCCAAAGCAGTGAAAAAATTGTCGATCAGCATTCACGTTAAAAGAAGGCGTTTTCTCTGAATGAAACGGACACAACCCGACGAGTGCCCGCCCGCTCTTCTTTAGTTGAACGTGTTCCCCAACGACATCAACAATATCGACTGCCGCCCGAACTCGGGTAACAAGGTCGTCCGACGAGGGACTAGACATCTGCATTTCACCTTTTTTTTAGAGTGAGGATATTTATTTCGTCAGGATTCGATAAATTCCTCCCTGTTTCGCAGGTTCTTTTTTTTCCATTTGGTGGCGAATGTAAGCGGCGATATGTCCCCACTCGCCGCCTCGCACAATTTTGATGCTGTTAGTTATTCGACAACTCTTTACAAACTCCTCTTTTTGTTCAAGACTGTCCTTGCTTTAGCTTGTTTCGGCGAATCATCTCCAAAATGATGTTGGCCGTTTCTTCGACGGCTTTATTTGAGACGTCGATCACTGGGCAGCCGATGCGCTCCAGTACTTTTTTGGAGTAGGCCAGTTCTTCTTTGATGCGGTCGATCGTCGCATAGTTGGCCTGTGCTGTCAGCCCGAGGGCTTTTAACCGCTCCGTGCGAATGGAGTTTAACTGCGCGGCATCGATGGTAAGCCCGATGCAGCGCTCCGGCGGAAGCTGGAACAGTTCTTCCGGCGGCTCCACCTCCGGCACCAGCGGCACGTTGGCCACCTTGAAACGCTTGTTGGCCAAATACATCGAAAGCGGCGTCTTGGATGTGCGGGATACGCCGATCAGCACGACATCGGCGCGCAGCAGCCCGCGCGGGTCCCTCCCGTCGTCGTACTTGACGGCAAATTCGATCGCGTCTACTTTGCGGAAGTACTCTTCGTCGAGCCTACGCACGAGGCCAGGCTTGCATTTGGGCTGTGTGTGCAAAATCTCCTGCATCGTGCTCATCAGCGGTCCCATGACGTCCACGATCGGCACGCCCGCCTTGCCGGCCTGTTCCATGATGTACGCTTTCAACTCGGGAATCACCAGAGTAAAGACGATCATCGCGCCGGACTCTTTTGCCGAGCTGACGATCTCGTCAATCGAACCCGTCTCCTCGATGTACGGGTACTTGATCACATCAATGAAATGGTTGTCAAACTGGCTTGCGACCGCGCGAACGACAAATTCGGCTGTTTCGCCAATTGAGTCCGAGACGACGTAGATCACTTGTCCTTGACGGTTTGCCTGCATGTTCATTCTCCTCCTAAACCATCGGCTCTTGGCCCAGTTCGACAAACGCTTTGGCTATTGTCGTTTTCGTCACTCTTCCCAGCAGTTCAAAACTGCGTCCATCCCCTTCCTCCGCCCTGACGACGGGAAGGGAATCGATCTGGAAGTCAATCAGCTTCTTCGCGGCGGCAAACAAGCTCTCTTCAGGAAAAATCGTCACGATATTGGGCATGCGGGTCATGATGATGCTGACTGGCATATCCTCCAGCGTTTTATTGCCGAGGGAGGCGCGCAAAAGGTCCTTGCGGGAGACCACGCCGGCGAGGAATCCTTTTTGGTTGACGATAAACAGCGTGCCGACGTCCTCGAGGAACAGCGTGACGATCGCATCGTAGACGGTCGCCGACTCCTGAACCACGATAGGCAGCGCCTTGTAATCGTTCACCAGAAGTTTGTGCAGCCGCTCGCTGATGACGTTCGAAGCCTTGCGACCGGCATAAAAATAACCCACGCGCGGCCTCGCTTCCAGGTAACCCGACATGGTCAAAATAGAGAGATCTGGACGCAGTGTAGCACGGGTGAGATGAAGCCTCTCGGCAATATGCTCACCCGTGATCGGTCCTTCGTCCTTTACAATTTGCAGGATCTGCTCTTGTCGCTTGGTAAGTTCGATGATGGATCACCACCGGTTCATTTGCTTGTCTACCCTAGTATTACTCTATTTAGCCGCACTTTTCCTGCTTGCGGGATGAAAAATGAAAAGAGAAACGCCTCCGCAAAATATTCCGGAGGCATAAGTTCACGCGTGATTCTTAAGCAAAGACGAGTTTGGTAAAGTCGGCAAAACGCTGGATCTCTGCCGATACGTTGGCGAGCAGAGCCAGGCGGTTGCGGCGCACCCGCTCGTCTTCGGCCATGACCATCACGCTGTCAAAAAAGCCGCGAATCGGTTCAGCAAGGGAAGCGAGCACGGAAAGCACCTGCTGCAATTCGCCGCTCCGGTACAGGCCGGAGACTTCGCGATGCACGGATTGATACGCCTGATGCAAGCGACTCTCCGCTTCTTCCTGGAAGCAAGCGGCGTCAACCTCGACTGAATCTGCCTTCTGCGAAAGGTTGTAGGCGCGGTTAAACTGCTCGACCGTCGCTTTGAAGTCATCTGCCGCAACAGCTTCCATCAGCGCCTTGGCCTTGGCCAGAAGCTGTGTCACATCGGAGATGTCCGCGGCCAATACGGCGTCGATCACGTCGTAGCGCACATGTTCTTCCTGCAGTGTATTCTTCAGCCGCAGCGCGAAGAAATCAAACAGGTCGCGCTCCACATCCGCCCCCGGGCGATGCGCGATGCCCTGCTCCTGATAAGCCTTGAGGGCGAAGCCAAACAGTTCGGACAGCGGCAGCGGCCAACCGCGGTCTGCGATGATTTGCACGATCCCGGCAGCCTGGCGGCGCAGCGCGTACGGATCGGCAGAGCCGGTCGGAATGATCCCGATGGAGAAGCAGCCGACGATCGTATCCAGCTTGTCCGCGATGCTGACGACGGCCCCCTCGTCCGAGCCTGGCAATTCATCGCCGGCGTGGCGCGGCAGGTAGTGTTCAAAGACCCCCTTGGCGACTGCCGGCTCTTCACCGGCTTTTCGGGCGTAGTCTTCCCCCATGATTCCCTGCAGTTCCGGGAACTCGCCGACCATATTGGTCACCAGGTCAAACTTGGCGATTTGGGCGATCCGATCAGCCCGTTGTACCGCCTCCGCAGGCAGGGACAAGGCAGCGGCGATCTGTTTCACGACTTTTTGCACGCGACGCACTTTGTCGCCAATCGTCCCCAGCTCCTCGTGGAAGACGATCGACTCCAGCCGCTTGAGGCAGTCCTCTATCGACAGTTTTTGATCTTCCTCATAGAAGAAGCGGGCATCAGACAGGCGGGCGCGCAATACCTTCTCGTTGCCGCGGGCCACGTTGTCGAGCGAGCGGGAGTCGCCGTTGCGGACAGTGACAAAGTGCGGCAGCAGCTGTCCCGTCTTGTCTTCTACCGGGAAGTAGCGCTGATGTTCGCGCATCGAGGTAACCAGCACTTCCCTCGGGATCTGCAAAAAGTCAGGATGAAAACTGCCGGACAGCGCAGTCGGATATTCCACCAGATGAACCACTTCATCGAGCAAATCTTCATCGATGGGTATGCGCCAGCCGTTTTCTTTCTCGAAGTGCGCAAGCTGCTCTTGAATCAGCTTGCGCCGCTCCTCCGAGTCGACCACAACGAACTGATCCGCCAATTTCCGGGCGTATTCCCGCGGAGTCGGGATCTCGACGTCGCCGCCCAAAAACCGATGGCCGCGGCTGGTGCGCCCCGACCGGACGCCGGCAATCTCCATCGGAATGACATCCTCGCCGAACAGTGCGACCAACCAGCGAATCGGCCGGACGTACTTCAGCTTGTGGGCGCCCCAGCGCATGTTTTTCGGAAAGCTCATCCCGGTGATAACGTCAGCGAGCGCCGGAAGCAGACCAGCCGTTTCCCCGCCGGCCTCGTTTTTTTGGGCGTACACGTACTCGGTGCCGTTGACTTCCTTGAAGAAAAGCTGATCCGGTTCCACGCCGTTGCTGCGGGCAAAGCCAAGCGCTGCCTTCGTCCAGTTGCCCGCTTCGTCGACCGCGATCTTGCGGGAGGGGCCTTTTGCCTCTTCGCTCTGGTCTGCTTGCTTTTCACTCACGCCGCTGACGAGCACCGCCAGCCGCCGCGGAGAGTCGTAAGCTTGCACCGTATCATAGGATATCCGCTGGGCCTGCAGCCATTTTTCTGTTTTCTCCGCCAGTTGCTGAACAGCCCCGGCGACAAAACGGGCCGGCATTTCTTCCGTTCCAATCTCCAACAGAAGGTCTCGTTTACTCACTTTTGCTCTCCCCTTTCGCCAATAGCGGGAAGCCGAGCCGCTCCCGTTCGCTGTAATAGGTTTGCGCCACTTCGCGGGCGAGGTTGCGGACGCGGGCAATGTATCCGGTACGCTCCGTCACGCTGATCGCTCCGCGGGCATCCAGCAGGTTAAACGTATGCGAGCACTTCAGGACGTAATCGTAGGCTGGAAAAACGAGATGCTGCTCCATCGCCCGCTTGGCCTCCGCTTCATAGGTGCCAAACAGCGAAAACAGCATGGAAGCGTCCGCCACTTCAAACGAGTACTTCGAATGTTCGTACTCAGGCTGGTGGAACACGTCTCCATAGGTAAAGCCGTCTACCCAGACAAGGTCGAAAACGTTTTCCTTGTCTTGCAGATAAGAAGCCAGCCGCTCCAGCCCGTAGGTGATCTCTACGGCGACTGGATCGCAGTCGATGCCGCCCACCTGCTGGAAGTACGTGAACTGGGTGACTTCCATCCCGTCGAGCCAGACTTCCCAGCCGAGTCCCCAGGCGCCCAAGGTCGGAGCTTCCCAGTTATCTTCGACGAAGCGGATATCGTGGTCAAGCGGCTCAATGCCGAGCTGCCGAAGACTCTCCAGGTACAGTTCCTGGATATTGTCCGGCGACGGCTTCATGATTACCTGGAATTGATGGTGCTGGTACAGGCGGTTGGGATTTTCTCCGTAGCGTCCGTCTGCCGGCCGCCGCGACGGCTCCACATAGGCGACGTTCCACGGCTCCGGGCCGATCGTGCGCAAATACGTCATCGGGTTCATCGTCCCCGCCCCTTTTTCCACATCGTAGGGTTGGACGATCAGGCAGTTTTGCTTGGCCCAAAAATTCTGCAGAGTTAAGATCATCTCTTGAAAGGTCATGCTCATAAAAACTTCCACCTCCTAAATGTAACGCGGCTGCACGCCGGTATCACCGCACGTCAAAAAACCTCCCGCCCCGCACTGAAATGACAGTGCAGGGACGAGAGGTACTCCCGCGGTTCCACCCTACTTGACAGCCGTTATGCAAGCTGTCCGCTTTTGCATCATCCACATGCTCCAGAACGCCCTTCGTCGGCATGGCTACCGGGCTTTCACCATCCCCGGTTCGCTTCACAAGCCAGCGGCCCACTACTCTTTTCTTTCGTCGCATCGCATCGTTATAAAGATCTATTCATTTATGATAGCGAAAAACCTATATGATGTCAACTGCAAGCCAGGTCAGGACGGAAACAGTTTTTCCACCTGATCGAGAAAATGGCGGCTTTTCAGACGAATATCCAGATGTTCGTCGATGAAGCGCCGCATCACATGACGCAGTTGGCTCCTCGTCGCGTCCTTCAGTTCAATCTCGCCGAGCCGCTCCAGGTCGAACAGCTGAAACAGGCGCAGCAGTTTCCACACAGCTTCGCTGATCGCGATCGCATGCGGGTCGCTGGCGCGGCAGTCCGGACAGAGCAGCCCCCCTTGGGTCACGCTGAATACGAACGGCCCCTCTTGGGCCCCGCAGCGGACACACCCTTGCAGATGGGGGCGGATTCCCGCTACTACCAGCATTTTGCTTTCAAAAATGCGGGAGAGCACTTCCGGATCCTTCCCCTCGTCCAGATAGCGATAGGTCAACAGCAGCAGTTGAAACAGATAAGGGTTGGCTTCGTTTTCCGGGGTGAGGCGGTCAAGCAATTCGGCGATATAAGCGGCATAGGCGGTGCGGAACAAGTCCTGCCGCAAGTCGGAGTAGGCATCGGCAATTTCCCCTTGGGACAAGTCGGGCATCCCGGGGCCGGGGCTTTTTTTGCAGAGAAAGAAACCATGCGTAAACAGTTGGGACACGGCGGCCAGGCGGCTTTTCGGCTTCTTTGCGCCGCGAGCCATCAACCCAACCTTGCCGTGTTCTCTGGTGTAAACGGTAATTACTTTGCTAGACTCGCCATAATCGGTACTGCGGATGACGATCCCTTCCCACTTTACAAGCATACCTGCGTTTCACCCAGTTCCGACTGGGTGGAATCCGACGCTTCATCGGTGAGTGCCGCTGATCCCAGACAGTGCTCCCGATAGAGCAGATAGGCGTGGATGTCGCCGGTTGAAGCGAAATAGCGCCAAGAAAAGTCGCGAAGCATAAGCATCATCCCTTCCTGTTTCCGCTGTATCCACTGCTGTTTATAGATTCCACACCAGCGCGTAGTTCTATGCCTTGGAAAACTTACCACGAATAGTCCCCTCTACGCTACTCTTCATCGAAAAACCCAAAGTTGCGAAGCATCCGCTCTTGATTGCGCCAATCCTTCTTCACCTTCACCCAAATCTCCAGAAAGATTTTATCGCCCATCAGACGTTCGATATCGGCACGGGCCCGGCGTCCGATCTCCTTGAGCATCTCGCCGTTTTTCCCGATCAAGATGCCCTTCTGGGAATCGCGTTCGACGTAAATCGCCGCGTAGATGTACAATGTCTTGCCATCCGGACGACGCTTCATCTCCTCTACGGTGACGGCGATCGAATGCGGCACTTCCTCCCGGGTCAGGTGCAGCACCTTTTCACGGATCAGCTCCGCGACGACAAACCGTTCGGGATGGTCTGTCACCTGGTCGGCCGGATAAAACATCGGCCCTTCATCCAGCTCGTCGTAGATCGCATCCAGCAGCGACTCGGTGTTGTTCCCTTCCAAGGCGGACACCGGCACGATCTGTTTGAATGACAGCAGCTTGCTGTAGTCGTCGATGATCGGCAGCAGCGCCTCCGGATGTACTTTGTCGATCTTGTTGATCACCAGGAAGATCGGGGTCTTCACCTGCTTGAGCCGTTCGATAATGAACTCCTCACCAGGGCCGCGCTTCTCGGTCGCGTCGATCACGTAGAGGATCAAATCGACTTCGTTCAGCGCGTTCTCAGCCACTGACATCATGTAGTCGCCCAGCTTTGATTTGGGCTTGTGAATGCCAGGCGTATCGAGAAAAATGATCTGGCCTTTTTCCGTGGTGTGGACGGCGCGGATCTTGTTGCGAGTCGTCTGCGGCTTATTGGACATTATCGCAATTTTTTGTCCAACCACCGTGTTGAGCAAAGTGGATTTGCCCACGTTGGGCCGGCCGACGATGGCGGCAAAGCCGGATTTAAACGGTTGTTTTTTGCGATTATCCACGCATATCCTCCTTGTTGAAAGCGCCAGGCAGCAGCTTGGCGACTGTAGTCTCAAGAACCTCTCCCGCTAAATTCGTAAGCAGCACCTTCATATCCGGCGGGCACAGCTCGGCCATGACTTGCCGACATGCGCCACACGGAGAGACCGGGCCCGGCGTGTCGGCAGCCACCGCGATTGCCTGATAGGTTCGGTCCCCCTCGGAGAATGCCTTGAAGATTGCCGTACGTTCTGCGCAGTTGCAGAGGGAATACGCGGCGTTTTCGATATTGCCGCCCAGGTACACTTTGCCGGATTTGCTCAAAAGGGCAGCTCCTACCGCAAAACCGGAGTAAGGCACATAGGCGAGCTTACGGGCTTCTTTTGCCTGTTTGATTAGCTCTTGATCGATCATGTAAGATCCCCTTCTTTTTTTACAGTGAGATGGATAGCCTGGGCAGGTAACGTCTGAGGTGAAACGACGCCTGCGGAGACGACGAACTTCAGTCCTTCCTCGACAGGAATATCCAGATAAATGACATCGTCTTTGGGAACGAGCACAAGCCAGCCGTTGGTCGGATTTGGCGATTTCGGCAAAAACACGTTGACATATGTACGGCCGGTAAACGATAACGTCTCCCCCTGCGATTCGCCGGTGACGAATCCCACCGTGTACAAGCCTTCCCGCGGGTATTCGACCAGCACCACCTGTTTAAAGGTGGACCTGCCGTGGACAAATGCCTGGGACACCTGCTGCACGGTAGAGTATATCCCGCGGGCAACAGGGATGCACGACACAAACCGCTCGATTCCGCCAAAGACAAAGCGGCCGACGACCGTACGGGCAAGCCCGCCGATCAAAAGCAGAATCACCACCACCAACAGCAGCCCCACTAGCGGGACCCGGTCGTGGAACGGCAGTCCGAGAAACCAAATGTGTCCGTCCTGCTGATGGGCCCAACCGATGGTAAGCAGAAACCGGGTCAACCACCCCCCCGCGGCCCGATCGATGAGCCCGATGACCAATTGGATCAGGTAGACAGTGATGAGCAGCGGCAGGATTACCATCATTCCACCGAACAGAGAGGAACGCAGTTGTTGCCACATGGATGAACCTCTACTCCTTTCCATTCGCGGAACTTACCCCATGAGGATTGTGGTTATTTTGTCCCAGAGCGGCGGACCAAACACAAAACAAGCGATTACGATGGATACGACTGCTGCCAGAAAGACGGCGCCGGCAGCCGTGTCTTTCGCCGCCTTTGCCTTCGCGTGCCACTCTTCCGTGACCAGGTCCACTGCCGACTCGATGGCTGTGTTGACCAGCTCCAGCGACAAGACCAACCCGATAGAAAAAAAGACCAGCAAAACATCGCCGCGGGGAATGTGCAGCCACCACGCAACGAGCAGGGTGAGAACCGCTGCAGTCGCATGAATTTGCATGTTTCGCTGTGTCTTCAGGGCAAAGACAATACCGGCGCAGGCCCAGCAGGCGCTGCGCCAAAAACGGCGCAACTCTTTCACGGGAGAACCCCTACCTCGTCAAGCCAATTTTTTGCAATACCTCTTCTTGACGCTCGAACATTTCTTTCTCCTCTTCCTTTGTCCCATGGTCGTAGCCCAGCAGATGAAGAAAGCCGTGAACAGATAAAAAACCGATCTCCCGCTCAAAGGAATGCCCGTAGTCCTCAGCTTGCGCCCGCGTGCGGGGAATGGAGATGACGATGTCGCCGAGAGCGTTGGGAAACGAATCCTGCTCCTCCTCATCGAGGAAAATCTCCGGCTCGCCTTCGCCCCTTTCATTTAATGCGAAAGAGATCACGTCGGTCGGCCGGTCGACTCCCCTGTACTCGCGGTTAATCTCGTGTATGCGTTTGTCATCCACCAGCGACACGACCACTTCACCCGACACTTCTTCCAGTTCGGCGGCAGTCTGCAAGCACTGCTCGATCAATTGATACACCGCGGCGGAGATCTCTTCATCCTGTTCGTTTATGATCTCGATGGTCAACATGTTTCCTGCGGCTCCTCTTTGTTATGAATTGCCTTCCGCTTCCGAGGCGGCATAGGCTTGGATCATCTTCTGGACGAGACTGTGGCGCACGACGTCCGCTTCCTGAAATTGAATAAACGCAATCTCCGGAATGTGGCGCAGGATTCGCTCGGCGGCCCGCAATCCAGACTTTTTCCCTTTGGGCAAATCGATCTGCGTCACGTCCCCGGTGACGACCATTTTGGAACCGAAGCCCAGCCGGGTAAGAAACATTTTCATCTGTTCGTATGTGGTGTTCTGCGCTTCGTCCAAAATGACAAAACAGTCCTCCAGCGTTCGTCCGCGCATATAGGCAAGCGGCGCTACTTCAATCAGGCCGCGTTCCATCATTTTCAACACCTGCTCATTGCCGAGCATGTCGTAGAGTGCGTCGTACAGCGGGCGCAGGTAGGGATCCACCTTTTCCTGCAAATCCCCCGGCAAAAATCCCAGGCTTTCGCCTGCTTCCACGGCGGGACGGGTCAGGACGATCCGCTTTACCCGGCCGCTCCTCAATGCTCCCACGGCCATGACGACCGCGAGATAGGTCTTGCCAGTCCCTGCCGGACCGATTCCAAAGACGATATCATGCCGCTTGATCGCAGACAAGTAATGCCGCTGTCCCAGCGTCTTGGCGCGAATGGGTTTGCCGCGCTGCGTTCTCGCCACTTCCTCGTCGAACAGGTAGAGCAGCTGCGTTGCCTCCCCTCTGTCCGCAAGTTTGAGCGCGTACGCTACGTCTCGCTCCGATAGCGTCATTCCGCGCCGCACGAGCTGGAGCAGGACATCAAACAGCGAGGCAAGCTTGTCTACTTCCTCCTTGTCGCCGCTGATCGCCAATTCTTCGCTGCGAAAGATGATTTTCGCGGTTGTGTGATCCTCTATCTGCTTCAGATAAACGTCGTGCGGACCGAACAGCATCAACGCCTCGGCTGCGTCAGTAAACCGGATGCTTACCTCTTCTTTGACCGGCAAAGACTTCCATCTCCTATCTGTAACGTAGTAACTTATTGATCCGTCTCGTTTAAGGGTGCAGGCGGCAGAGCGACCAACGGCTGCTCCGCCGTGATGTCCTCGATTACGGAGTAATGAATACTCAAGTAAACTTTACCATTCTCTCGTTTCACGTGCAAAACTTTTTCGTCTTTGATCGTCGCATCTGCTCCTGCCCGCTTCAGCACGTCGTTGCGGGCGAAGCGTTTGGCCGCTTCGATCGCTTCCGACTCGCTCAGGTTTCTCGTCACGCCCGCCGCCTTTTGTTGGGTCTCTTTTTTGAATCCGATCGGGAAGGTGAACCGATCATAGCTCAACTGGTAGCGCTGCTCGCTTTGCTCGTAACGCTCGTACGGGTCCTGGCGAAACGGCCAAAGCCGCAGGGCGTAAGCTCCAACGGTCATATAGTAAGCATTCTGCTTGTCCCCGGTAAGCTCGTACACCGTCTGGGCAAGCGGCACGGAGACATTGGAGATGTACCAGACCTCCCCCTCCACCTTTCCCTTGGCGGAGACGAGCTGTTGGCTGGTTTCGCTCCCGATCAGTCCGGAGATGAGCACCTGGCCTTTGTCGACGAACTGGTTGACCTTGACCATGCTCTTGCCGGCCTCGGGAAGAACGCTGTGAATCACAGCCTTTTTCTTGGCGATCAGATTGCGCGGACCGGTCTCGGGCTTTATCTCCGGCTTCTCTTTTTCCACGACCTCAATGACGACTCTCGTCCCCGCGATGTCAACCCCGACTCTCGAGACATCCGGCAAAACTCCTTGTATGTCGCGCTGCAAGGCCAGCGGTTCTTTTAGTTTGAACTTCCAGGCCCCCACTTTAATCCCGAACTTTTCGGCAGCTCGGCTCACCTCTTCAGTGGAAATCCGGTGATTGCCCACAATCTCTACATTCCAGACGATGCCGGAGAGCATGTACAACCCGATGAAAAAAAGAACCACCCCGATGGTAAAACCGGAACGCAGCCTCATCCGGATGAGCCAAAAAGGCAGCCCGTCCCTCCGCTGCACATGACAGCGACAGCCTGTCTCCCGCAGAAGCGGGCGCAGGCGGAAATAATCGCGGATCAGCATGTCCATCTGTCCATGCTCACCGTTTATCCGCTTGATATTCCAAATGTGCAAACCTTCGCGTATCGCCATGTTAATCAACCGCTCAAAACGCTTTCCGCGAACCGTAACTGTAATATGCCCTTCCACCCATTCCCGTATCGCATTTCGCATCAATATCCCCCTCCCTGCCGCCTCGCTTACGTCTTCTCCAGAAACGTCACTGTCGCTATCCTGCCCTCCAGCAGCACCTCTTCCGGCAAAATAGCGCGGATGACAAGCTGTTCGCCTGTAACGAGCAGCTGCCCGTTCGTCAAAAGCAAGCGGAGCTCTTTGTCGCTGAAATGGAGAACCCCGCGATGGTTTTCTATGTACATTTGCAGGTGACCGATCATCGTGATGCGCGGGACTTCGAGCACCACATCTTGGGGCAGATCCAATACACCTGCAGCCAGGTGGCGCAATCGGCGGCTCCAACGCTTCATATGGTAAGCCTCCCCTCTTTAATAACCCTATGCAGCATGGGGCGGGTATCATGCGTAGAAAACTTGGCTTCGACTGATGTAAAAACAGCCTTGCTTCCCGGGGGGCGGGAAACAAGGCTGTCTGGTATCGCTAGCGTCTGTTATAAGGCATTTTGGCACGGGGCGGCGAGAAGATCAACGCCCACTTCATCCCTTCCCGCGCCCTGGCTGCTGCCAGCTGTTCACTATTCTCGCCCGGCAGTGTGCCGAGCGGTGCCAGGTCTGCTTTCACCTCTGCCTGCTGGTACTCCGTTCGCGGCTGCACTTCCGGCAGATAGTAAGAGGATCCCTCGGCCGGCTCAAGGGTTGTCACCGGTGTCGGTGCAGGAGGAGGGGCAGTCCAGTCTGGATCGCCCTCCGTCCCTGTCCCTTCCGCCTCTGCCCACAGCTTTTTCTCTTCGACAGGCGGCACGGTAACCGTAGGTACAGGCGCAGGCCTTCCGCCTCCCTCCACCGGTGTAAGCACCCTCCGCGGGTGCTGGCGCTGTCTCTGCCTTTTTTGTTTGCCGCCGAACACCGTATATCCCAACAGCACAAGCAGCAGAGGCCAAAACTTGCCGATCAGGGCGAAGACGATGCTGATCAGGGACAAGATAAAATCGATAAGCTCCATACCCTGCACCTACATCTTCTTCTCGTCGTCGATGCCCTTGCTCTTCTCTGAAGAGTGGCCGAACGACTGGCGCATATTGGTGTCGGCCATGATGTTTTGCATGTTGTAGTAGTCCATGACGCCCAGTTTGCCGGAACGCAATGCTTCCGCCATGGCAAGCGGCACTTCCGCCTCCGCTTCCACTACCTTGGCCTTCATTTCCTGAACGCGCGCCTTCATCTCCTGCTCCTGCGCGACAGCCATCGCGCGCCGCTCCTCCGCTTTCGCCTGGGCGATGCGCTTGTCTGCTTCAGCCTGATCCGTCTGCAGTTGGGCCCCGATGTTTTTGCCTACATCCACGTCAGCGATGTCAATCGACAAGATTTCAAATGCTGTTCCTGCGTCAAGTCCTTTGTTCAATACCGTTTGCGAAATGCGGTCCGGATTCTCCAGCACGTCTTTATGCAGCTTGGACGAACCAATCGTGGTGACGATGCCTTCGCCGACGCGGGCGATGATCGTCTCTTCTCCCGCACCCCCGACAAGACGGTCAATATTGGCGCGGACGGTTACTTGGGCCTTTGCCTTCAGTTCGATCCCGTCCATGGCGACGGCAGCTACTACGGGTGTTTCAATAATTTTCGGGTTGACGCTCATCTGTACCGCTTGCAGGACGTCACGGCCGGCCAGGTCAATCGCCGCCGCCCGCTCGAAGCCAAGCGGAATATTGGCGCGTTGCGCTGCCACCAGGGCATCTACAACACGGTCCACATTCCCCCCCGATAGGAAGTGACTCTCCAATTGATTTGTGTTCAAATCGAGTCCGGCTTTGCGTGCTTTGATCAGAGGATTGACGATTCTCGCTGGAATGACCCTCCGCAATCGCATTGCAACCAAGGTGATAATTCCGATCCTTACACCGGAAGCCAGCGCTGAAATCCACAGCATGATTGGTACATATGACAAAAAAACGGATAGTACGATGAAGATCAATATGACGATCAAGATAATCGTGAGGAATCCCCCGGACAACAAAGTACCCATTCACTATCTTCTCCTTTACTCTTTTTCCGCAACAACGATGCGGGCACCCTCTACTTGGACGACGACGAGCGGCGTCCCCGCAGCGATGAAGCCGCCGGCGCTGACCGCATCGACGCGTTTGCCTGCGATTTTGACGATTCCCGCGGGGCGCAGCGGGGTGACGGCAACGCCTTCTTCCCCGATCAGTTCGCTCTGGTCCTTGGGAGCGACATAACCTTGTTCGTTGCGCTGTTCATCCTTCAAGACAAACTTGCTCCACACTCCTCTCACCCCCAAAAACTTCGCCAAGATCACGCTGACAATCAAGGCGATCAAAGCGGCGATGACCAGCGATGTCAGACCCTGGGCCGTATCGTAGGCGGCCAGCACCAAACCGCTGCACATACTGATAAATCCCAGCGTGCCGACAATTCCGCCCGGCAAGAAGATCTCCAGCACCACTAAAATGGCGCCGAGCACAAACAGGGCGATATCCATCCAGCTCGCGAATCCGGCGACGAAATGGCCGAAGAAGTACAAAATAAAGGCCAAAACACCAATCGTACCGGCGATGCCAAAGCCGGGGACGATCAATTCAATTGCGATCCCGAGGAGACCGATAAGCAAGAGGAGGCTCATGACGACCGGGTCGGTGACAAAGCGGGCTACTTTTTCACTCATCGACGGCTCGATTGTCTGTACTTGGCTCTCATTTACCCCCAAGTAGCGGTACAACTCCGCCTGATTCGCGACAATCTGATCGGCATAGCCTACATTTTTCGCTTTTTCCGCCCCCAGCGACAGGACAGTTCCCCGTTTTTTCAACCCGGTGATTTCCGAGTCTACTTCCACCATCGCTCGAGCGATTGCAGGATCGCGCCCGCGAAGCTTGGCTGCCGTCTCCATCTGTTCTGACCATGCGGAGATGAATTTGAGCTGGGCCGCATTGCCTCTCTGATCGATCGGCGTCGCCGCCCCGATGCTGCTGCCCGGAGTCATAACGATCTCATCTGCATTCAGCGCAATGTACGTACCGGCGGAAAACGCCTGGCTGCTGATGTAAGCCACGACGTGCATCGGGGCCTCCCGAACGAGCTGGCCGATATCCAAAGCAGCGCCAACCTCTCCCCCCGGCGTATTGATGTCCAGGACGACGAGATCCGCCCCCTCTGCATTTGCCTCCGTGAAAGCTCGCTGTAAAAAGCTTTCCAGCCCTCTTTCAATCCCCTGCTGCACCGGGATCAGAAACGGTTTGCGGTATTCCGTTTTTGCTTCGGCCACACTGCCGCCGGCCACAGAAAGCAAACCAATAGAAATCAGGAGGAAGGTACACAGAAGCTGAAAAGGCAGGAATCTTTTACCAGTAGTATACAAAAATCTCTTCCCTCCCTTCACTGGGGATACAGCGCTTCTTAGCCTACTATGGTATACGAACGAAGAGAGGTATTGTTTCACAAATCTGGATGGTAATCTCCTAAAGATACAAGCGGGGAAACGTGGAATTCGTAAAAGAACCCAGTCGCTTCAGACTGGGTTCTCGTTTTATGAAGGCAACTCTTCACTTACAATCTTTTGAACGAGGGTACCATCGGCTTTTCCCTTCACCTTTGGCATAATCGCCCCCATCACTTTCCCCATCTCTTTCTTGGAGGCTGCGCCTACCTGGGAGATGGTTTCACGAACGATTTGACGAATCTCGTCTTCGCTCATCTGGACCGGCAGATAAGAAGTCAATATCTCCATTTCCTCTCTCGTCTTGCCGGCTAAATCTTCGCGTCCTGCTTTTTCAAACTCATGGAGGGAATCACGGCGTTGTTTTAACTCACGGCCTAAGATAGTCAGCACGTCGTCTTCGGACAACTGACTGCCTTTGGAAATCTCTTCGTTTTTGATAGCGGCTTTTACCATGCGGATAACGGAGAGTTTTACAGTAGCTTTGTCCTTCATCGCTTGCTTTAGATCTTGGTCGAGACGCTCCATTACACTCATGCTAAGCCCTCCTCAGCTCCTAGTATTTACGCTTGCGAGCAGCCTCTGATTTCTTCTTCCGAGCTACACTGGGCTTCTCGAAGTGGCGGCGTTTACGGAGCTCAGCCATCACACCGGCTTTAGCACTCTCTCGCTTGAAACGTCGAAGCGCACTTTCTAGGGATTCGTTTTTTCGAACACGAATTTCTGCCATCTGTCTTCCCTCCCTCCGCTTGAAACAGTGGGACAACTGTTCGAGCACAGACTGTCACACTACATTATAGGGTAGCTGACTACCTCTGGTCAACCTTCTCAAGCGGCAAGTGGGCATATATAATGAAATTTTTTTATCTAAAGCTGGAATTTCGCCTTGCAGTCGGCTACTGTAGGTGATAGCATCAGGTCACTGATACATCTATACTGATCAAAAAGGGGAAGACGGCAATGCATCCTATCAGTTTTCAACAAGTCGCCCGAATGGCGGAAGGGTTGCTGCTGCAGGGAGATCCGGCACAGACGATCTGTTCCGTTCACTTCGACAGCCGTTCACTCACGGAAGGCAGCCTGTTCGTCGCCGTTCAAGGCGGCAACCGCGACGGCCACGACTTTCTGCTGCAGGCGGCCGAGCAAGGCGCGAGCGGTGCCCTGATCACCGACGAAAGCAAAATCCCGGCTGGGCTTCCCGCCTCGTTTGGGCTGATTTTGGTCAATGACAGCCTGCGCGGGTTCCAAAAGTTATCAGGCAGCTATCGCAGGCAATTCACTTTCCCGTTTATCGCCGTCACCGGCAGCAACGGCAAGACTACGACAAAGGACATCATTGCCCACGTTCTCAGTCAGCAGCTCGCCACTTATAAAACCTACAAAAACTATAATAACCACTTGGGAGTGCCTTATTCACTGCTTCAGCTTGAGAGGGAGCTGGAGGTGGCTGTTTTGGAGCTCGGCATGAACCACGCCGGCGAAATCGACCTGCTGGCCTCGCTGGTCAAACCCCAAATCAGCGTCATCACCAATATCAGCGATGCCCATATCGAGCATTTCGGGACGAAGGAAAAAATCGCCCTGGCAAAAGCCGAGCTGCTTTCCCATACCGATCCTGACGGCATGGTGCTGCTCAACGGCGACAACGAGTACCTGCGGAAGATCAGCCACCTCTACGACGGAAAGCTGCTGTTTTATTCCGTAGAAGGACCTGCCGACATCTGGGCGGACGAGATTGAGCCGACCGAATCAGGTACCCGCTTTACCGTCCATTTCCGCACGGGGGAACACTTTCCCGTCTTTTTGTCGCTGCATGGGAGACACAACGTCTCCAACGCGCTCGCGGCGATCGCGATCGGACGGCACTTTGGGCTCGCCCCAGAGACAATCTGCGAAGCGCTGAAGAGCGTCAGCATCTCCGGGATGCGCTTCGAAGTATCGCCTACCGCTGCGGGCGGGGTGCTGATCAACGACGCTTACAACGCCAGCCCTACTTCGATGAAGGCATCGATCGAAACCTTCGCCGGTCTCTTTCCCGAGCGAAAGCGAATTCTGGTATTGGGCGACATGTTCGAGCTGGGTGAAGACAGCCTGAAAATGCACAGCGAAGTAGGCCAATTCATCGACAAATACAAGGCGGACTTCCACCTGCTCATCGCCATCGGCGAGGCAAGCCGCTTTCTCTGCGAGGCTTACACTGGCGAAAAACGCCATTTTCCGACCAAAGAAGACGCGCTTGACAGCATCAAGGCGTTAAACCAGCCAGGCAACGCCATCCTGCTCAAAGCATCCCGCGGCATGAAATTTGAGACGCTGGTCGAGGCATTGAAGGGATAGAAGGGCGTACAGTAGTTGCACTGGTATGAGTGCGAAAGCCCCGACGTTTTTCCCTAACGAACAAAAGCTCGAGAGACTTAAGAAAAATGGAGCGAGCGAAGGCCTTGGCAACGCCTACCCAGCCGGAACTCCAAAAAGCGGCACACGCTTTTCGACCAAATTCTACATTGAGATGCTCACAGTCCTTTTTGGTCGACGTGCCGCTTTTTGAAGTGAAGGCGGCCAGTCCCGCTTCCCAGTTGGCGTGCCACGAACGGAGCGAGCCCATTTTTCTTACGTCTCCATCCCCAATGTTCTCAAACCAAAAAAGAACGCAGGGCTCTTACCCCCTACGTTTTTCTTGTGCATCCGATATGACCTCGTTCAGCTGCGTCCTGACCCAATCGTTCTCGATTTTCTTCTTCCAAATAGGCTTCGCATAATCTTGTCGTAGATAGCAATGATCAGATCGGCAATCGGTGCCAGAAGCCTTTCGCCCGCCAGAAACAACATCCCGATGACGCCCGCAACGACGAGGGAACCAAGCACGTCTCCCGGATAGTGATGCCCCACGTAGACGCGGGAGAGCCCCGTCAGCACGGCCAATACCAGCATGCTGACCCCCCAGTTGCCAGTCAGGCGCTTGCGCAGCAAAATGCCGATCGCCAGGGCAAATGCTCCGGTGGAGTGGTCGCTCGGGAACGATGCATCTTCAGCGTGAGGATACAACAGATTGACAGGGTGGCTGACAAATGGACGCGGCTCAAAGTAAATGTGGCCGATCATATTATTCACGATCAAAGCCGCTATCCCGGTAAATCCCGCATACAGGACGGCACGCTTCACCTGCTTGCTGCCGCCGAGCCACAACACGACAAGACAGATGGCAAACAGCAGCAAAGCGTATTTACTGATGAAGACCATCGCGGAATCCAGCCAGGAAAAATGGCCAGACCAGCCATGGATGAGTTGAAACACTTCGTAGTTCATCGGTCAGCTCCCCTCATTTTCGTGCTTGCCCCAAACATTATAGTGCTTAATCGGGAAACTTTCCACGTTTTTTCCCTTCATTGTCTCATATTTTCAAAAAGGCGGGCGGAATCATCCGCGCCAAAAAGCTCGAGATGGAAGAAAAAAATGGAGCGAGCGGAGGCCTTGGTACGCCTCCCCAGTCGGAACGGAAAAAAAGCGGCACACGCTTGTCGACCAAATTCTACGTTGAACTGCTTCCAGTCCTTTTTGGTCGACGTGCCGCTTTTTGGAGTGTAGACGGACAGTTCAGCTTCCCCGTTGGCGTGCCACGAACAGAGCGAGCCCATTTTTTTCTTCCCTAACCACAATGTTCGCACAAACAAAGGACCTTCAGGGGTTTTTTCCTGACGTTTTTCTTACTTATATCCCATGGTCGCTGCGACGGCCTTCTTCCATCCCGCATACAGTCGATCCCGTCTCGACTTCTCCATGCCGGGGGAAAACGTTCGCTCGATCACCTTGCTGGTGACGATCTCTTCCTTATCCGACCAAAATCCCACGGCCAGTCCAGCCAGGAAGGCGGCCCCCAGCGCGGTCGTCTCGTTGACCAGCGGCCGCTCCACCGTAGTCCCCAAGATATCGGCCTGAAACTGCATTAAAAAGTCGTTCGCGACAGCCCCGCCGTCTACAGCCAGCTTTTGCAGCGTGATGCCCGCATCGGCTTCCATCGCCTCCAGGACATCCCGCGTCTGGTAGGCAAGCGATTCCAGGGCAGCCCGGATCAAGTGATCCTGGGTTGTACCCCGGGTCAAGCCAAAAATCGCTCCTCTCGCTTCCATGTCCCAGTACGGCGCGCCCAGGCCGACGAAGGCGGGGACGAGGTAGACCCCCTCTGTATCCTCGAGGGCCGCAGCGTGTTTTTCCGAGTCGGGCGCCGATTGAATCAGCTTCAAGCCATCCCGCAGCCACTGAATTGCCGCACCTGCGACAAAGATACTTCCCTCCAAGGCGTACTCTACTTTGCCGCCGCTTCCCCAGGCTATGGTCGTCAGCAAGCCGTTTTTTGAGACGACAGCCTGCTCGCCCGTGTTCATCAGCATGAAGCAGCCGGTGCCGTATGTATTCTTGGCCATGCCCGGGTGAAAACAGGCCTGCCCGAACAACGCTGCTTGCTGATCGCCGGCAATCCCGGCAATGGGAATTTTTGCACCCGCCACCTCTGATGATGTGTAACCGTATACTTCGCTGGACGGGCGTACTTCTGGCAGCATGGCTGACGGCACAGACAGCAGATCCAACAGCTCCTGGTCCCACTCAAGGCGGTGGATGTTGAACAGCATTGTCCGCGAGGCATTGGAGTAATCCGTCACGTGTACCGCTCCCCCCGTCAGCTTCCAGACCAGCCAGCTGTCGATGGTTCCGAACAAAAGGTCGCCTCTCTCCGCCTTTTCCCTGGCCCCCTCCACATGATCCAAAATCCACTTTACCTTCGTTCCGGAAAAGTAGGCGTCAATCACGAGGCCCGTCTTCGAGCGAATCGCCTCTTCCAGATGCTGATCCTTCAGCTGGTTGCATATCTCCGCTGTCTGCCTGCTCTGCCAGACGATCGCGTGATAAACCGGCCTCCCTGTATGCCGGTCCCAGACGACAGTGGTTTCGCGCTGGTTAGTCAGACCGATCGCGGCGATCTGCTGTGGAGAAATCCCATTTTCTTCCAGAACAGTCCGAAACACTTCCCATTGCGTCTGCCAAATCTCTTCAGCGTCGTGCTCGACCCAGCCCGGCTGCGGGTAGATCTGGCGAAACTCCTTCTGAGCCACACCGGCAATACCGCCCGCCTTGTCAAACAAGATCGCCCGTGAACTTGTCGTCCCCTGGTCAAGTGAAAGGATGTACTGCTTGCCTATGCTGATCCTCCCCCTTCTATTTCTCTCTATCAGGTTGTACGTGCAGCCTGTCCTAGTCTAGCTCTTCTGCCGCTACCGTATTTCGCTGTTTATCCGCGTGCCGCGAAAGCGCCAACTGCACCAGACGGTCGATCAACTCGCCGTACGGAATATCTGTTGCGTCGAACAGCAGCGGGTACATGCTGAACGGCGTGAAGCCAGGCATCGTGTTGATTTCATTGATGTACACCTGGTCCGCTTGATCGTCCCAGAAAAAGTCGACCCGCGACAAACCGGAAGCGTCGATCGCCCGGTAGGCCCGCGTCGCCAGTTCCTCGATCTGCCTGGAAACGTGCGGTGGAACGTCGGCGGGAATCTGCAGCTCCGTGCCCGCCCCTTTGTACTTGGCTTCGTAATCGTAAAAATCCTTGGCGGCGATCACCTCTCCGACCACTGAGGTGATCAGCTGTTCGTTGCCGAGAACGCCAATTTCCAGCTCGCGCGCTTTGACGAAGGCCTCTACGACCAGACGCCGGTCGAATTTGGCCGCGACCTGCAGGGCTTCCATCAGCTCACGGCGATCCTTGGCCTTGGAAATCCCGACGCTGGACCCCATGTTGGCCGGCTTCACAAAACAGGGGTAGCCCAATTGCTGCTCGATCTGGGCGACGACGCTGTCCGGCTCCGACTCCAGCCGGGAGCGCAGCAGGCCGATGTACGCGGCCTGGGGCAGCCCCTCCTTCGCGAAGACTGTCTTCATCATCCATTTGTCCATGCCGACCGCAGAGGCCATCACGCCCGATCCTACGTACGGGAGGTCTGCCAGCTCCAACAATCCCTGAATCGTGCCGTCTTCCCCGTTGGGACCGTGGACGACGGGAAATACCACATCCACCTCTTTGCCGACGGCGAGGACAGGCAGGCTCTTTTCCGACGCTGCAGGAAGAGTGTCCTCCCTTTTTCCCTGCCCGCCGGCTTCCGTCCGATTTTGCAGCCGCAGCGATTCCACGGAAGGCGGCAGCTGATCCTTGATCGGTGCCCCTTTTATCCAATTGCCATCCAGCTGAACGTAAATCGGGGTTACCTCGTACTTCTCCGGATCGACCGCCTTCATAATCGAGAGGGCGGTCCTTAGCGAAACTTCATGTTCTGATGATTTGCCCCCGTAAATAATCCCGAGTCGTATCTTGCCTGCCATGACTCTAAAAACTCCCTTCTCCCCGCTGACTGATATGCACTTTCTTTTCCATCCTATTCAAAACCGTTCGTCTCTGCGCCCATCGGGAAGCAGGCACTTATACACGTAGCAAGAATACTAGATGACCCCGCGAATGACAAGAGCCGGATGAAGCACCCGGGATAAAAATGCTTCATACGATATAAGACAGACTTTGATGGAGGGATGCATCATGCGGGACTACTTGGTGTTCTGCACCTACTGCTCTTCCTACACGCTGCTGCATTCGTTTGACAAAGGGTCAAACCAGTTCCTCGGGGAATACTCGCTGCTGTACAACGATTATACGAAAAATAGCGCAGTACTGAACAAATTCCTGCTCGCCCACCTCGGCCATACGCTGCGCACAATCCCTTCCCAGACGGATGAATACATGAATATCATCTGTACAGCGAGCCGTTTTTTAGAAGACGACATCGACAAGTACGTCGAGGAAAGCAGGGAACAGCGTCAGCTCGCCGAACTGGACCGGCAGCACGAGCGAACGGTTGGCAAGGTGCAGCTCCACATAGCCGAGCACCTGCTGCAGACCGAATTGGACGTCCTCTCGAAGGTAAAAGGGAACACACCGGCCGAAAGACAAGTGCTGTTGGGGAAAGAATTAGGCGTCAAGAAAGCCTTGGAAGTCATCCGCGGCGTACTCGCCGACAAGCAGTTTGCGTGAATCATCTCCTTGCACCAGCGGCAAGGGATGGCCCGCACGTTGGTCTTATACGGTCTTAAGTCCGGCAAAGGCCGAACGAAGGATCGCCAGGGCATGATCGACTTCCTCCCGCCGAATGACCAACGGGGGAGACAGCTGCAGTACATTCCCCTGGGATACCTTAAAGCTGAGTCCCTGCTCCAGGCAGTGGTACATCACTCTTTCCGCTTCCTCACAAGCAGGCTCCTTGGAGATCCGATCCTTTACCAGCTCTACTCCGAACAATAGGCCAATCCCCCTGATATCGCCGATGAACGGAACCTCTTCCATGAGCCCGTAAAGCTGTGCACGGATGTAAGGACTCAATTCTTCCACGCGGGTCAGCAGGTTTTCCAGCTCCAGCACCTCCAGCATGGCCAGCGCTGCCGCGGCCCCTACGGGGGATTTTTCGTGTGTGTAGTGCCCCAGGGAGATGTGCTGCGCCAGATTGAGCTCCTCCTTGGCAATCAGGGCGGCGATGGGAAATACGCCCCCGCCCAGACCCTTTCCCACTACCACCATGTCCGGGACGATGTCGTAGTGCTCGAACGCAAACATTTTTCCCGTCCTGCCAAAGGCAATTGCAGTTTCATCCAAAATCAACAGGGCTCCGCAGCGGTCGCAAATCTCCCTCACTGCTTGCAAGTATCCCTTCGACGGGATCTGGACATCCGTATTTCTCACCGTTTCGATGATGACAGCCCCGATCTCGCCGTCCTTTTCCATGACGTATTCCAGGTGTTTGGCAAAGATGATATCGTCCCTGACACTCTCACCGAACATGCCGCGATACGTGTTTACCGGAGGGACGTGTATCACCCCGGGCAAAAGCGGCCCCATCCCCCTGCGAAACACGGCCTCTCCGCCGACGGAAATGGCATCCAAAGACGCGCCGTGAAAGGAATCCCACATGGAAGCCACCTTGTATTTGCCCGTGGCGATCCGGGCAAGCTTGAGAGCCATGCCTACCGCCGATGTCGCACCGGGAGCCAACAGGACCCTATTTAACGTGCCCGGGGCAAGTTCCGCAAGCCTTTTGGCCAGTTCAATCGCCTTCTGGTTGGTGTAGCGCCGGGTGGAAAAAGAGAGCTGATCCAACTGTTCCTTAACCGCCGCGATGACGTGAGGATGGCTGAATCCGACTTGATGAACATTGTTTCCGTGAAAGTCCATCACTTTTCTGCCCTGGTTGTCTGTCAGGTAAATCCCTTCGCATTTGGTAATGACATTCAAACAAGGAGTAGACATCGACTGATGCAGAAAGTACTGCTCATCCTCTGCCAAAATCTCCTGGGTCTCCTCGTTTACGTGCTGGTCCTGCCACCTTTTTCGCACCGGTGACAGATTGATGTCTCCTTCGGTTTTGAGGTGGTCTGACTGCATTTTCATAAATCACCACTCCAGTTTTACTATTTAGAATTATCAGAACAATAATAGCTGTACCTGCGCCTATTATCAAGCTGTGATTCACGGTTTAATCTCCGCTGCGGCCTATTTCCTGCAAAATCAGACAGCCCCTGGCTCGGCAGGGGCTGTCGCGTGTGACTACGATGTCTTTTGCGGTTTGTCGAACAATCGGCCGTGTTCCTTGTTTTTCCAAAACAGTCTGTAATAAACATACTGCATCAACAGAGAGAAGCTAAATGAGATCGGATAAGCAAACCAAATTCCCTCGATGCCAATTCGCCGGGACAGCAAATACGCAGCTGGCACCTCTACTCCCCAGATGGAAAAGATGGTGAAAATCGTCGGCCACAAGACAGTTCCGCTCGAGCGCATCATGCCTGAGATGATCATGCTGTTGCCGAACAGCAGGTAGGCCCACAGCGTAATGTAGAGCAGAGTCTTTGCCATGGCGGCTGTTGACGGTTCCGTCAAAAACCAGGAAAGCACGTGTTCGCTGAACAAGTAGACGATGCCGATCAGGATCGCACCGATCACGTAATTGAGAATCACCGTGCTTTTGATCAGCTCGTCCAAGCGTTCCTGCTTCCCCGCTCCGATCAGTTGAGCGCCGAAGATGCCTGCAGCAATCCCGAGACTCATCGCCGGCATCTGCACGTAGTTGACGATTTGATTGACCGCGCCGTAAGCGGCGGTCGCGTGGGCGCCGTACGCGTTGACGAAGACGATGACGGCGATTTCGGCCATCGAGACGAAGATCATCTGGACGCTGGTAGGCAGTCCGATCTTGACGAGCAGGGAGACGATTTGCCGATCGAGACGCAGCTTTTTCACGGTCTCCCGGTCCAGCCCCAGGGGATGCCGGATCCACCATAAGTAGCCGACCAGGGCGAGAAAAGTCACCAGCGTAGCCAGGACAGTGGCCAGCGCCGCTCCATTTAAACCGAGACTGGGCACCCCGAGCCATCCCAAAACGAATACCAGGCTGAGCGCGATGGTCAGCGCAGTGCTGATCACGAGGAAGTAAAACGGGGTTTTCGAATCCCCGGTCCCGCGTAAAAACGTGGTGTAATTGGTGTAGATAAACATGATCGGCAGCCCTGTGAAGATGATCCGTGCGTAGCCGATGGAACTGTCGATGATCGCCGGAGGCGTTCCGATCAGCAGCAGCAGTTCGCGGCAAAACAGGTTGCCGACAGCGGCTACAAGCAGTCCCAGCAATAGCGTAAAGGTGAGCGAGGTCCCGACCGTCGCCTTCATCCGCTCCGTCTGTCCGCTGCTGTATGCCTGCCCGATCAAGACCGAGCTGGCGCTGCCCAGCCCAATGACAAAAGAAACGAGAAAAAACGTCACGGGAAACACCGCGCTCGCCGATGCCAGCGCCCCTTCCCCGACAGCGCGTCCCAGCAGCACCGAACTGATCGTCCCGCCGATCGACTGCAGGGTGTTGCTCAGCATCAGCGGGATCAAAAAGACGAGCATCGACCTCCAGATCGGGAGGGCAAAGTTGATCGCCCCTCTCCCTCTTCCTCTTTCTGCGGCACTTGGCTTGTGAGGCTCGCTCGCTTTCACAGCCGCCCCCGCGGTTACTGCAAGCGGAGAGACTGCCAGTTCCTCTGCCGCTTCCGCCTCTTTGTGCTGATTCTTTTGTGGTCGCGAATCCGCTCCGCCAGTTTTCTGTGATTCGTCAATCGAATGCAACAGCCGCACCTCCTAATACCGAACAAGCTCTTTGGTATTATGCCCATGCTTGGCCGCGATGTGCATGTGACTGATGCTTTAACTCCTCGACAATCCACGGAGGACAGGGCTACTTTCTGTCCCTCACCTCGAAAATAGCAAACTTCAGGTAATGCCCCTCCTCGGCGCCGCTTATTTCCGGATGATCCTTGCCGGCGCCGCGCCACTCCACCAGCCTCAGGATCTTTTTGGCATCAAAGGCTGCCGATTGGATGGTCTCCAAAAACAGCTCGGGCGACATGTGGTAGGAGCAGGACGCCGTCACGAGAAAGCCGCCCTCCCTGACCAGTTTCATCCCGTGCAGGTTGATGTCTTTGTAGCCCCGACAGGCCCCCTTGACGGCAGAGCGCGACTTGGCAAAAGCCGGCGGGTCGAGAATGACGACGTCCCAGAGTTTGCCGGCCTCTGCGTTCTCCCGCAAATAGTCAAAGGCGTTGGCTACGACGAACTCGACCCGGTGCAAAAACCCGTTCAGCGTAATATTCCGCTTGGCGGTGGCAATCGCATGTTCGGAAATGTCCAGCGCCGTCACCTTTTTTGCCCCGTGTTTGCAGGCGTTTAGCGTGAAAGAGCCGGTATGGGTAAAGCACTCCAGCACCTCGGCTCCGTCCCAGAAGGGATTCTTCACGATCTTGCCCCGACTGTCTACCGGTTTTACCGCCGGCCCTTCGTCCGTCTCCACTTGCTGCAGGGTAATTCCATGGGCCGCTCCCCAGCCCTGCATCAACGGGGCGATCGCAGCCCGGTTTTCCCGCTGGTCGTAAAAAAATCCGGTCTTTTGTCCGTTTACGATATCTACTACGTACGTCAGACCGTTTTCCTCGATCGTCACTTCCTCCGGACATTCCCCGTACAGCACTTCCTTGGTCTGGGCCAGCCCTTCCAATTCCCGGACGGGCACATCGTTGCGCAGGTAGATGCCCTGCGGCGCAAACACTTCGACCAAAGCCTGCTTGATCAGGTCTCGCCGGCACTCCATCCCGAGCGAAAGGATCTGCGCCACGAGAATGTCGTTGTACCGGTCCACGATCAAGCCCGGCAGGAAGTCGGCCTCGCCGTAGATCAGCCGGCATGCCCGCGGATTGTCCACAAACCGCTGGCGGTACTCTCCCGCCTGTTTCAGCCGGCGGACAAAGAACGAGAGATCGATTTCCTCGTCCGGATTGTAGGACAAGACTCGGACGATCATTTGCGAACGGGGATTGATGTACCCTTTGGCCAAAAAGTGTCCTTGATGGTTGACGACCTCCACGATGTCGCCCGGTTGATACTCCCCTTTTATTTCCAGCACCTCTGATTGGTAAATCCAGGGGTGCCCTGCTTCCAATCGCTTCTTTCGCTGTTTTTGCAAATAGACTGTGGCCATTTGGCTGTCTTGCCTCCTCGTTGTCAGTGTCATGCTTGTCTTCGTACAGGCATAGCGTAGTAGTATCTGACGGAAATAAGGGGGGGTGAACATGTTCATTGCTTCCAAGATTCTTATTCCGTTTGTGCTTGGGCTTGGTTACTTCTTGCTTGGTCTGTATGCGATGCGCGTCGGTTTTCATCGCTTGGCCGGAGAAAAAATGGAGAAAGTGATGCAGCGCTTTACCAAAACGCCGATCCACAGCTTTTTCTCCGGCCTGTTCTCTACCTTTGTCCTGCAAAGCTCCGGCGCTGTCACGGTCCTGACGATCGGCATGACACAGGCCGGGATCATCGGCTTTGCGCAGACGGTCGGGATCATTTTGGGCACCAATGTCGGAGCGACTGTTACAACCCAGCTGATCGCCTTGTCACTGGGGGACTTCGCTGTCCCGATGCTGTTGATCGGCGTCGCTCTCTGGCTGCAGCCAAAGCCTGTGCTGCGCTGCACCGGGTTGATCATAGCCGGTTTTGGACTCATTTTTATGGGGATTGACACGATGAAAATCATGGCAAAACCATTGGAACAGTCGGAAACCTTTCGCGTGATGTTTCTGGAGAGCCGCCATTCGATCTTGATCGGGCTCGTCACCGGGATGGTCTTTACCGCACTCATTCACAGCGGATCGGCCACGACCGCGATTACGATGGGGCTGATGACCCATCAGATCCTGTCGATGGAAACGGCGCTGGCGATCGTGCTGGGGGCCAACATCGGCACTTGCGCCACAGCGCTGGTGGCCAGCATCGGCACCAACACTGCTTCCAAACAGGTAGCCTGGTGCCACACCTTGTTCAATCTTGCCGGCGCGCTGGCGTTCCTACCCTTCCTCTCTAGTCTTGCCTATGTATCGGGAATGTTGACATCGGATCCGGCCACGCAGATCGCCCATTCCCAGACGATCTTCAACCTGGTTTGCTCGCTTGCCGCCCTGCCGTTCGCCTCCAAGATTGCAGCGGGTATCGAGTGGCTGATACCCGATCGGGCCAAACGGGCCTGAAGCAAGCTCATAAATACTGCAGAGGGGTAAATTTTATTTTTTCGGCAAATTCTGATTCAGAAGACGACGAGGAACCCGGCTGTGATCAGCCGAGGTCCTCGTCACGATATAAGTCAGTATCCGCTGCCGGAAGCCGTTTCTCCTTTGCAAATCGCAACGCCTGAACTGGCCCCGATGCGGGTGGCGCCCGCTTCGATCATGGCCAGCGCGCCAGCGCGGTCACGGACCCCTCCGGAAGCTTTTACGCCGATGTCAGGTCCGACCGTCTTGCGCATCAGGGCAATGTCTTCCACAGTTGCCCCGCCGGTGGAAAAACCGGTTGACGTCTTGACGTAGTGGGCACCTGCCTCCACGCTGAGCTTGCAGGCGTTCACTTTCTCTTCCTCGCTCAAAAGGCAGGTTTCGAGGATAACTTTCACCAGTGCGCCATCTGCCGCTGCGACGACGGCAGCCACGTCCCGTTTAACCAGTTCGTAGTCGCCCGATTTGAGCGCCCCGATGTTTAGCACCATGTCAACTTCTGTGGCGCCGTTGGCGACGGCATCGCGGGTCTCGGCCGCCTTTGCCTCGGGTGTAGTCGCTCCGAGCGGGAAGCCGATGACCGTACATACCTTAACATCTGTTCCTGCCAGTTTCGCAGCCGAACGTTTTACCCATGTCGGGTTGACACACACGGAGGCGAAACCGTATTCTTTCGCTTCCGCACATAGTTGATCGATCATCTCCGCCGTCGCCTCCGGCTTCAGCAGCGTGTGGTCAATGTACTTGTTCAGTTGCAGCATCTCAGACACCTCGATTCCTAACTGGCGCAGCGCCGAACGGACTACGCTGTCGTTGTTGCCGTAGCCTTGCTCCCGTTGGCGCCGCCACGCTTCCTCTGGCCCGAGCCAATGGACAGCGCTGATCTCCTCTTCCTGGGCAGCAAGCGCCTCGGTAACGGCTTCGACAAGGTAGTAGTGGACTTCCTTGTCGATTTTAGCGCGGCTGGCGGGGTGAACGTACTGGTAGACCACCGTCTCCAGATGGCCGGCCAGCCTTCCGCGCACTCCCGTCTCCTCCGCGATTTCACGCAGGGCAGTCTCCTCCAGCGTCTCGCCGGGTTCTTGCTTTCCCTTCGCCAAGGTCCATTTGCCGAATCGGTCCTCGATCATCATCAGCCAGACCTGACCGTTTTGTTTGCGGTAGACAACTCCGCCAGCCGAGATTTCCTTCATACCACTTTTTCCTTGATCAAAGGGAGTTTGCTGTCGTCCAAAACGCGGACGAACGTTCCGTGGCAGTACTCGGTTCCCGGTTCGTCGAGGCGGACCTTGCACACTTTGCCGATCATCTCGGGGGTTCCCGGGAAGACGACGTTCAGGTAGTTATCGGAATACCCCATCAAGAGGCCGCTTTCCGGGTCTTCCTTAAACGGACGCTCCGGTATGACTTCCAGTACGTCGCCGACAAATTGCTTCGCGTATTGGACGGTCAGCTCTGTGTTCAACTCCAGCAGCCGATCGACGCGCTCTTTTTTGATCTCGTCCGGAATCTGATCGGTCATCCGGGCTGCCGGAGTTCCCGTCCGCATCGAGTACGGGAAGACGTGCAGCTCGGCAAACCCGATTTCTTTGATAAAGTCATAGGTGTTTTGAAACTGTTCATCCGTCTCGCCCGGGAAGCCGACGATCACGTCCGTCGTCAGCGCCACGCCCGGAAGCGCCTCCCGCACTTTTACCATGCGCTCGCGGAACTCGGCAGTGGTGTACTTGCGGCGCATCCGCTTCAGCACCTCGTCGTCACCCGCTTGCAGCGGCACGTGCAGATGGCGGCAAACCTTGTCGGAGCCATCGATGACGGCGATCACTTCATCTGTAATCTGGCTTGCCTCGATCGAGCTGATGCGAATTCGCTTCAGTCCCTCTACCTGGTGCAGGTCTACGAGCAGCTTTGCCAGATTGTAGTTGTCCAGATCCTCGCCGTACCCGCCGGTGTGAATTCCCGTCAGGACGATCTCCAGATACCCGGCTTGAACCAGTTTTTGCGCCTGCTCGATGACGCTCTCCGGCTTACGGGACCTCATCAGTCCGCGGGCCCATGGGATGATGCAGAATGTGCAGAAGTTGTTGCAGCCTTCTTGAATTTTCAGGGAAGCGCGCGTCCGGTCGGTAAACGACGGCACGTCCAGCTCTTCAAATTCACGCGCTTTCATGATGTTGCCCACCGCGTTAATCGGCTGTCTCTCCCGACGGATTTGCTCCACGTATTCTACCAATTTTTCCCTTCCCTGTGTTCCGACGATAATATCGACACCGGGAATTTCCGCGATTTCGTTTGGGGATGTTTGCGCATAGCAGCCGGTTACGGCAATAATGGCCTCAGGATTGTGGCGTATCGCCCGCCGGATCACTTGGCGGCTCTTCTTGTCACCCGTGTTGGTCACGGTGCAGGTGTTGATCACGTAGACGTCAGCCGAATCCGCTTCAAAGTCGGCGCGCTGGTAGCCGTTTGACTGGAACAACTGCCAAATCGCTTCCGTTTCATAACTGTTTACCTTGCAACCCAATGTGTAGAAAGCAACGCTAGCCATTGCTCTCCCTCCTTTCGCCGTTTATCTGTTCAAAGTGGTAGGATACCGCGGCAAGCACGTACTGACTGGCCGTTTCGGTCCGCAGGATGCGCGGGCCAAGCGAGACGGCCACAGCACCGGCCGCTGTCGCCTGGGCCGCTTCCTCTGCCGAGAAGCCGCCTTCCGGACCGATCAGCACGAGCAGGGAATCCCCCGGCCGAAGGCTGCCCAACACATCGTGCAGACCAAATCCGCTCGCCTGTTCATAGGCAATCGCACAGGCCGTGTAACGCGGTATCTCCTCTATCGTCTGCTGAAAAGACCGCGCCGGCATGACTGCAGGCAGTCTCGTCCGGTGCGACTGCTCTGCCGCTTCCTTGACGATCTTCTGCCAGCGCTCCCGTTTTTTTGGTTCCTTTTTCTCATCCAGCTTGGCGACAGCCCGTTCCGATGAAAACGGGAAAAAGGCGGACGCTCCAAGCTCCGTCCCCTTCTGTAGAATCCATTCCCACTTGTCGCCCTTTGGCAACCCCTGCGCAATCGTCACGTCAATCGGCAATTCGCGCTGTTCGTCCAGCCACTCGACGATCTCAGCCTGCACCTGATTGCTGCCGGCGTCCAACTGAGAAAGCCGCGCCCTGACTGTGCGCGACTGCCCATCACTGACCACAATTTCTTGCCCTGTACGACTTCGCATCACCTTGACGATATGGTGGACATCATCGCCCGTAATCGTCACGCAATGGCCTGAGATTTGATGAGGTTCGACAAAGTAACGCTGCATGAGTTGTAACCCCACTATTCTACCTTTTTTTTGCGATAATTGCTACCCAGTCGTCCATGTAAATCGTTTCAATTACTTCCAGTCCCGTCTGCTCAAGCTGCTGTTTGACGTCGGCCTCCCTGGCCCCGATGATCCCGGAAGCGATAAACGTGCCGTTCGGGGTGAGCACACCAGCCACATCGTCCGTGCAGCGAATGATCACTTCCGCCAAAATGTTGGCGACGACCAGCTCCGCCGGTTCGGACACGTTGTCGAGCAGGTTGTTCTGTTTGACCGTGACGATGCCGCCTGTTTTGTTGATCTTGACGTTCTCCTGGGCCGAACGGACAGCCACTTCGTCCAAGTCAAAGGCAAGTACCTTGGATGCGCCCAATTTGGCGGCGGCAATACTGAGGATGCCGGTGCCTGTGCCGACATCGTACACCCTGTCTCCCGGCTGCAGATACTTCTCCAGCGAACGGATGCACAAGACGGTGGTAGGGTGTGTACCCGTGCCGAACGCCATTCCCGGATCCATCTCGATCACCAGTTCGTCGCCCGCTGGCAAATACTCCTCCCAGATCGGCGTGATCGCGATCCGCTCGGAGACTTTGATCGGCTTGTAGTACTTTTTCCAGGCTGAGGCCCATTCGTCTTCGTGAATCTCCGTCAGCGTCACCGTTCCTTTTCCCAGGTCGAGACCGTACAGCAGCAGCTGGTTGAGCTGGTTTTTAATCTCTTCCACCGTCTCGCCAAGGTAACTGTTGACGGGCATATACCCTTTTACGTATACCCCTTCTGTCGGGAAATCGTCCGGGGAGAGCTGGTAGATCTCACCGTACGGCGTATCCCAGTCGCGAAACAACACTTCCGGGTCTTCGATCACAACCCCGTTGGCACCTGCTTCGTGCAAAATATTGGATACTGCCTCGACCGCCTCTGCGGTCGTATGGATACAGATTTCGGACCATAACATGAAACTCCCACTCTCCCCTTGCATCTCTTTGCACGAAGTCACTCACCGCGAAAGGCTCGTTTCACCTTGTCAAAAAAACTCTCGTCATTGTGCGGTACTTCCTGCGGTACGCCGCCGCTGATATCGGCAAACTCGCGCAGCAGTTCCTTTTGCTTCTCGGACAGTTTGGTCGGCGTTACGACCCGCACCTTTACGTGCTGGTCGCCGCGTCCGCTGCCGCGCAGATGCGGCACGCCCTTGCCCCTCAGCCGGAAGTACGTCTCTGTCTGCGTGCCGGCCGGAATCTTCAGCTTGACCCTGCCGTCCACCGTCGGCACCTCAATCTCATCTCCCAGCGCCGCTTGGGCAAAATTGATCGGCATCTCGCAGTAGATATCGTTTCCTTCCCGTTCGAAGAACTCATGGGCTTTAACCCGCAGTACTACATACAAATCCCCGGGCGGTCCGCCGTTTACTCCCGGTTCGCCTTCTCCCGCTACGCGGAGCTGGGCACCGTCGTCCACACCGGCAGGAATGTTGAGGTGGATTTTCCGCCGCACTTTGACCCGGCCCGTACCGCGGCAATGGGCGCACTTTTCCTTCACCACTTTGCCTTTTCCGCCGCAGGTCTGACAGACGCGCCGGTTGACGATCCGCCCAAACGGGGTGTTCGCCACCACTTCCTGCTGCCCCGTCCCGTTACACGTCTGACAGGTCTCCACGCCCGTTCCCGGTTTTGCCCCTGTGCCGTGGCAAGTGCCGCATTCGTCCTCTTTGGGGATCTCGATCTCTGCTTCCTTACCGAAGATCGCTTCTTTAAAGTCGATCTTCAGCGCGAACTGCAGGTCGGCCCCTTTCCG
This sequence comes from Brevibacillus sp. B_LB10_24, assembly GCF_046036945.1. NCBI lineage: Bacteria > Bacillati > Bacillota > Bacilli > Caryophanales > Paenibacillaceae > Brevibacillus > Brevibacillus sp. B_LB10_24. The sequence goes on from NZ_JBJQOQ010000003.1 coordinate 182,853, forward strand.
CGGCGCATTGGGATTGGCGCGGCGCCCGCCGCCGAAAAACATATCGAATATATCGCCAAATCCGCCCATGTCAGAGGCGTCAAATCCGCCAAAGCCGCCGCCGCCAAAGCCCTGGGTCGGATCCTGGTGCCCAAACCGGTCGTAATTTGCTTTCTTTTGCGGATCGGACAATACGTCGTACGCTTCTTTTACTTCTTTAAACTTTTCCTCCGCATCCGGCTCTTTGTTGACATCGGGGTGGTACTGGCGGGCCAACTTCCGGTAGGCCTTCTTGACTTCCTCCGGACCGGCATCCTTCCCCAGGCCTAGCACCTCATAGTAATCCCGCTTCATCGATAAAATCACTCCCGTATCGAAACAAATCAAAAGTAACTATATCACGTCGATGGCTATGCTTCAATGATAGGATTCACCAGCGAAAAAAGTCAAAGTCAAGCAAACCCTGACTTTGACTTTTTACCTGCTGTATTCCGCTTATTTTTTGTCGTCTACAACTTCGTAATCAGCGTCGACCACATTGTCTTTCTTGGGTTCGCTGCCGCCTGCCGCATCCGCGCCGCCGGCGTTTTGTGCAGCTTGTGCGGCCTGTGCAGCCTGTTCGTACAGCTTCACCGAAAGCTGCTGAACGATTTGCGAGAGTTCCTCTTTCGCGCTCTTGATTTCCTCGATGTTGCCGCCTTCGAGCGCTTTCTTCACTTTTTCCTTCGCTTCATTGGCCTTGTCGATTTCCGCTTGGTCGACCTTGCCTTCCAGATCTTTCAGCGTCTTTTCGGTCGTGAAGACGAGTTGATCGGCTTCGTTGCGGACCTCTACCTCTTCCTTGCGTTTCTTGTCGGCTTCGGCGTTGAGTTCCGCTTCTTTTACCATGCGATCGATCTCGTCATCCGACAGCCCGGAGTTGGACGTGATCGTAATCCGCTGTTCCTTGCCGGTGCCAAGATCCTTCGCCCGCACGTTGACAATCCCGTTGGCGTCGATGTCAAAGCTGACCTCGATCTGCGGGATGCCGCGCGGCGCCGGAGGAATATCGGACAACTGGAAGCGGCCGAGTGTTTTATTGTCTGCCGCCATCTGTCTTTCCCCTTGCAGGACGTGAATCTCTACTGCAGTCTGGTTGTCGGCTGCTGTGGAGAAGACCTGGGACTTGCTGGTCGGGATGGTCGTATTGCGGTCAATCAGCTTGGTGAATACGCCGCCCAACGTCTCAATCCCGAGCGAAAGCGGGGTGACGTCAAGCAGTACCACGTCTTTGACATCGCCGGTGAGCACGCCAGCCTGAACAGCTGCACCCAGGGCTACTACCTCGTCCGGGTTGACTCCTTTATGCGGTTCCTTGCCGATAAACTTCTTGATCGCTTCCTGTACGGCCGGGATGCGCGTCGAGCCGCCCACCAGAATCACACGGTCGATTTGGCTCGGGGACAAGCCGGCGTCTTGCAGGGCTTGACGGGTAGGTCCCATCGTCCGCTCTACCAGATGTGCGGTGAGTTCTTCAAATTTGGCACGGGTCAGGTTCAGCTCCAGGTGTTTCGGACCGCTGGCATCGGCCGTGATGAACGGCAGCGAAATGGTCGTGGTCAGCATGCCGGACAAGTCTTTCTTCGCCTTCTCCGCCGCGTCTTTCAAACGCTGCATCGCCATGCGGTCTTTGGACAGGTCGATTCCGTGTTCCTTCTTGAATTCGCTGACCAAATAATCGATGACCACCTGGTCGAAGTCGTCTCCGCCCAGCTTGTTGTCGCCGGATGTAGCTTTTACTTCGAAGAAGCCTTCCGACAGCTCGAGGATAGAGACGTCAAACGTACCGCCGCCGAGGTCGTACACGAGCACGGTGTGGTCCTCGGACTTTTCGATCCCGTATGCGAGCGCGGCAGCAGTCGGCTCGTTGACGATCCGCAGCACTTCCAGCCCGGCGATTTTTCCGGCGTCCTTGGTAGCCTGGCGCTGGCTGTCGTTGAAGTAGGCCGGTACGGTGATGACCGCTTGTGTGACCGGTTGGCCGAGGTACGCTTCCGCATCGGATTTCAGCTTTTGCAGAATCATCGCGGAGATCTCCTGCGGCGTGTACTCTTTGCCTTCCAGCGTTTCTTTATGGTTGGTTCCCATCCAGCGCTTGATCGAGATCACGGTGTTGTCAGGGTTGGTAATCGCTTGCCGCTTTGCAGCTTCGCCGACGATCCGCTCGCCATTTTTGAAAGCGACGACGGACGGGGTCGTGCGGTTGCCTTCCGGGTTAGGGATGACGACAGGTTCGCCGCCTTCCATGATAGCTACACAAGAGTTGGTTGTTCCTAAGTCAATACCGATTACACGACTCATATCTTCATTTCCTCCTTCAAAAGTTCAAACCGTTGCTTGTAAAACCAGGTCCCGTGCCGAGCTCAATTTTGCCGCGGCCCAGGCAAGGCAAAAGGTACAATGCCTGGCCGGGTCTACGCGTTTACTTTTACCATTGCGGGACGAATGACCCTGTCTTTGAACAGATAGCCTTTCTGCAGTTCTTCCACGATGACTCCCGATTCGAACGCAGGGTCTTCCACCTGCATGACGGCCTGGTGGACGTTGAGATCGAACGGCTTGCCGACCGACTCAATCGGGGACAGCCCTTCTTTCTCCAACATCTGCACCATCTGGCGGTAAATCATGTTTACTCCCTCTAATAGGGTATCCACCGTCAGCGTTTCTTTATCGACGGAAAGCGCGCGCTCGAAGTTGTCCAGCGCTGGCAGCATGGCCTCTACCAGGTTGATGGAAGCGTATTTCGCCAGGTCTTCCTGTTCCTTGCGCATGCGGCGGCGCATATTGTCCATATCGGCCATGGCCCGCAGCAGCCGGTTTTGGTTTTCTTCAGCCAGTGCTTTGTAGCGTGCAAGTTCGTCGGCCAGATCTGTCTGTTCCGCCGCATTTTCAGCGGTGTCGGCAGTTTCGGCAGCCTGGTTGGCTTCTTCTGCTTGTACGTCTGCCTTCTCCTCGGCATTTTGCGTCTCTTGGGTTTCTACTGTCGATTCTTTTTCAGCCACGATCGTACCTCCTATGTAAGCGGGCAATCGCCCGCTTTTTACTTTCCTTCAAACTGATCGGTCAAGATTTTGCTCAACCCGACAGCCAGGTAGTCGAGAACCGTAAACACCTTTCCGTACTCCATCCGCGTAGGACCGAGTATCCCCACCATGCCGACGGGCTTCCCATCCAGGTAGTAGGGGGTCGTAATGATCGTACACTGCTTGACAGCATCAACGATATTCTCCTGGCCAATGCGGATCTGCGTACCTGCGTGGACCTCGCCAAACAATTGAATCAGTTGATCATTTCGCTCCAAGAGCTCCAGTATATCCTTCACCTTTTCCACGTCCCGAAACTCGGGCTGAGCCATGATCTTCGTCGCTCCGCTGAGGAAAACGCGATCCGTCGGTTCATGTTTGAACGTCCCTTCTATGATGTGCAGCATTTCCTCATACTGTTCCACATTGCGCCGCATCTCTAGCGCGATTTCCTCGTACAGGCGGCGGCGGAGCTGCCACAGCGGCACGTCGATCAGCTTGCTGTTGAGAATGTTCACCAGCTTCTCAATCTCCGAAGCGGATATTCCGTGGGGCAGGTCTATCAATTTATTTTCTACGTGCCCTGTATTCGTCACGATGATCGCTACCGCTTGGGAATCATGAAGCGGAATGATCTGTACGTGTTTCAAGCGGTGCTCGAATATCTCCGGCCCAAGTACAACCGCCGTGTAGTTGGTCAACTGCGACAGAATCCCCGCCGTCTCTTCGATCACGCGTTCGACGTGGCTGATTTGTTCCGTAAACAGCAGCTTCAGCTTGCCCATCTCTTCGCCGGTCAGCATCTGCTGCTTTACCAGGTGATCCACATAAAAACGGTATCCCTTGGTCGATGGCACTCGCCCCGCAGAGGTATGGGGCTGCTCAAGATATCCCAACTCTTCCAGATCGGCCATTTCATTGCGGATTGTGGCGGAACTGAATCCGATGTCTTCGCGTTTTGAAATCGTCCGGGAGCCAACCGGTTCGGCGGAGCTAATGTAGTTATCCACAATCGCATTCAAAATCAAGCGTTGTCGGTCAGACAGCATGCTGTTACGCCCCCTTTTGATGAAAACGTTCCAACGCTCACAAACAACAATTCTCGGAAGCGGCCGCCAAGGCAACGGCACACCAAGAGCGTATCCGGGTGACCGCTTCGGACAACAATTTTGCCCCCCGATGATAGATGAGAGGGGTATACGGTCTTGACCGTTTGTTAGCACTCCTAGCGATCGAGTGCTAAATATACTATATAAATTATCAGCAGATTGCGTGTTTGTCAACTTCTTCAAGCAGGGAAATGTATCGCTTCCGGGCCTGCTGTCAGTCGCGCAGGAAGCGGGCGAACACCTCGTTGCCGAGCGGCAGGGCGCGCTCGCTCAGACGCAGATGGCTGGCTGTCCCCTCCAGCATGCCTTTGGCCAATTCTTCTGCTACGATGCTTCCGAACTCCGCTTCAATCGTCCGTCCAAAACGGGCGGCAAAACGCTCCTTGTCAACCCCTTCGCGCAGCCGCAAACCCAAAATCATCTGATCCTCCATCGCTTCGCTTTCGCTCACGGCAAACTCCTCTACGCGCGGCAGTCCCTCATGGGCCATCCGGGTGTAGATAGCCAATGGACCGGCGTTGACGTGCCGCCAGCCGTCCGCGTACCCGTGTGCTCCTGCCCCGATCCCGTAGTAGTCGTTATTGAGCCAGTAGGTTTTGTTGTGCCGGCTTTCCTTTCCCGGTCTGGCGAAATTGCTGATCTCGTACATGTGCAGGCCGCTCTTTTCCAGCGTATCGATCAGAGTGAGGTACATTTCCAGTTCCACTTCTTCTGTCGGCAGAGGGAGCTGGTCTTTTTGATATAAGGTATGAAACAGCGTATTTTCCTCCACCTTTAAGCTGTAGGCGGAGAGATGGGAGAGCGGCAGAGCCAGAGCTTTGCCCAGCGATTCGCGAAACCTCTCCAGGTTCTGGTCCGGCAAGCCGAACATCAGGTCGATGGAAAGGTTGTCAAAGCCTGCCCGCACGGCGTTTTCCAGACTGGCGTAGACATCGCTGACGTCGTGGATCCGGCCGAGCCGCGCGAGCAGATGCTCGTCAAACGACTGGACGCCGAAGCTGAGCCGGTTTACCCCGAAGGAACGCATCAGGGACAGCTTGTCGTAATCGGTCGTTCCGGGGTTGGCTTCCATGCTCCACTCGTAGCCTGGGGCCAGCCGATCGCCCAGGTGTTCCTGGACGATCTCCAAAAACGCTTGCATCTGTCTTTGGTCCAGGAAGGTAGGCGTACCGCCGCCGACGAAGATCGTCTCGATCTCCTCCGCCGGCGTGCGGGCAAATGTCAGCTCCATCTCCGCCCGCAAGGCTTCCAGATAATCCCAGATGAGCTGCGGATTGTTGGTCACAAATGAGTTAAAGTCGCAGTAGTAGCACTTGTTAGTGCAGAACGGGATGTGAATGTAAACCGACTTGGGGGGCATTTCACTCCCCTCCTTTCCGTTTAGAAAAACTTGGCTTATCGCCAAGTCAAATAGCGAAAACCTACGTTTTTCTTACACTTTCATCATGTAACGCGTTAGCGAAATTTAACTTTCCGAAAGTATAAACAAAAACAGACGTACAAAGACCTGACGCCGTTTCGTTCGCCAGGTCGTACACCAATCCTATTTTTTCTCGTCCATGCGCAGGACAGCCATGAAGGCTTCTTGCGGCACTTCTACCGAACCGACTGCTTTCATCCGCTTTTTCCCTTCTTTTTGCTTTTCGAGGAGTTTGCGCTTCCGGCTGATGTCCCCGCCGTAACACTTGGCGAGCACGTTTTTGCGCATCGCGCTGATCGTCTCGCGAGCCACGATCTTTTGGCCGATCGCCGCCTGGATAGGCACTTCAAACTGCTGGCGCGGAATCAGTTCCTTCAATTTCTCGCAGATGATCTTGCCGCGTCCGTATGCGCTGTCTTTATGCACGATAAAGGACAAGGCGTCCACAACCTCGCCATTCAGCAGAATGTCCATTTTCACCAGCTTCGACGGCTTGTAACCCTTCATCTCGTAATCAAAGGAAGCGTAGCCCTTGGTCCCCGACTTCAGCAGGTCGAAGAAGTCGTACACGATCTCCGACAGCGGGATGTCGTACTTCAGTTGAACGCGGTTTTCACCCAGGTACTGCATGTCCAGGAACTCTCCCCGCTTTCCCTGGCAGAGCTGCATGACGTCGCCTACGTAGTCCTTGGGCACCATCACGGTAGCCGTCACATACGGCTCTTCGATTTGCTCGATCTTTTGCACGGGCGGCATCTTCGACGGATTGTCGATTTCCAGCGTTTCCCCGTTCGTCTGGGTGACGCGGTAGATTACGCTGGGAGCGGTCGTGATCAGGTCGATATTGAACTCCCTCTCGATCCGCTCCTGGATGATCTCCATGTGCAAAAGTCCCAAAAAGCCGCAGCGGAAGCCAAAGCCGAGCGCTTGCGACGTCTCCGGTTCGAACTGGAGCGAGGCATCGTTCAACTGCAGTTTTTCCAGCGCCTCGCGCAGATCGTTGTACTCGCTCGTGTCGATCGGATAAAGTCCGCAGAAGACCATCGGGTTGATCTTCCGGTAACCGGGCAGCGGTTCGGCTGCCGGCCGGCTCGCATCGGTAATCGTATCGCCGACGCGGGTGTCGCCGACCGTCTTGATCGACGCGGCGACGTAGCCGACATCCCCCACCGTCAATTCTTCTACAGGCGTCTGGCGCGGCGTCGAGGTGCCCACTTCCGTGACCTCGAATGTCTTGTTCGTCGCCATCATCTTGATCTTCATGCCCTTGCGCATGGTTCCGTTGACGATCCGCACAGAAGCGATGACGCCGCGGTAAGGGTCGAAGTAGGAGTCGAAGATCAGCGCCTGCAGCGGGGCATCGGGATCGCCCTCCGGAGCGGGCACCTTCGTCACCACCGCTTCCAGCACGTCCTCGATGCCAATGCCGGCCTTGGCCGAGGTCAGGCAGGCGTCACTGGCGTCCAGGCCGATCACATCCTCTACCTCCTGCTTGACGCGTTCCGGCTCTGCACTGGGCAGGTCGATTTTATTGATGATCGGGATGATCTCCAGATTGTTGTCCAGCGCCAGGTAGACGTTGGCCAGGGTCTGCGCTTCAATCCCTTGTGCTGCGTCGACCACCAGCAGCGCGCCTTCACAGGCTGCCAGGCTTCGGGAGACTTCATAGGTAAAATCGACGTGTCCCGGCGTGTCGATCAGGTGCAGGATGTACTCCTGCCCGTCTTTTGCTTTGTATTGCAAACGCACGGCATTCAATTTGATCGTAATCCCGCGCTCTCGCTCCAAATCCATCGAATCAAGAAACTGCGCCTCCATCTCGCGTGACGAGAGAGCTCCGGTCAACTCCAAAATCCGGTCGGCCAATGTTGACTTCCCATGGTCGATGTGGGCTATGATAGAGAAGTTGCGAATGTGTTTTTGTCTTTCTCGGCGATCCATATGTCTATTCCCTCCCACACGATGTGGACAATTAGCTTTTGCAAAAAATGCACTAAGATCGATTATAACAAAGCGAAAAAATGACAGCAATATAAGCTTCAAGATCGGAAACCGGTCGTTGAAAATTTTGGTGCCAACCCAAGGTCTTGTTCGGAAAATGTTGAACAAATGAAAATGTTCTTGCTATGGGGACATGAACATCTTTTGCAGCGCGGTAGAATGGGAAAGCAAGTGCTGTTGGTCTATGATTTGATGGAAATTGACAAGCATACCACAGAGAATTAACATACCATATAGTATATAAATTCAATGCAGGATGAAAATGGTCATTAGGGGAAGAGGGGAATAATGCGGACGGAAGAAAACCTTACTACACAGAAACAGAGTTTGTCAAAAATATTGTCGCAAACGATAAAAACAGGGATTATCAAATCAAACCTGATTCCAATGTTTGCAGGATTGACATTGGCATTATATACATATCAAATCGGCCTTTTTGAAAAGTTTTCAGAAATGGTATTCGCCTTGATTGGTTCGATTTTGGTAATAGGTGCAGCAGGGGCTTTTAATAACATGTACGACCGAGATATAGATTCCCTTATGGAACGAACCAAAAACAGACCGACTGTGACAGGCGAAATCAAGCCCAAAACAGTATTGTGGCTTGGCATCTTCATGTCTGTCTTCGGTATAGCGGCGCTTGCATTCGCAACTCCTCTAGCGGCATTCCTAGGGTTTCTAGGTTTGTTTTTTTATGTTGTTCCCTATACGATGTGGAGCAAGAGAAGAACGATTTACAATACGGAGATCGGAAGTATTTCCGGAGCAATGCCGCCTCTCATAGGATGGGCTGCCATTCATCCTGACATCACACATCCCGCCATTCTCGGCCTTTTTGTGATTACAGTCATTTGGCAAATGCCGCATTTCTATGCCATAGCGATTCGGAAGCACGACGAGTACAAGGCTGCAAAGGTTCCTATGCTCCCAGTGGTCAAAGGTGTGAAAAGAACATATATACAAACGAACATCTATTTGATCATGTTAATTGCAATCAGTTTTCTTTTTGGATCTTTAAGCCTTGGCCTTATGTTCGTAGCCCTGCTTTTAAGTGTTTCATGGCTTATGTTAAGTATTTTCGGTTATAAACAGATGGATTCGGAGAAATGGGCAAAATCCATGTTTGTATACTCCCTGTTTCACATGACGGTCTTATTTTCGACGGTCATTATCTATTCGCTTATGGGCGTAATTTTTCACTTATAGTAAATGGATCTTTAAAAAAAGCGAAAGGAGCCGGACGTGCAAACCTGCTGCACGCAGACTCCTTCGCCTTGCTTAAAACGAGGGGGGAGTGACCACCCAGATGCTCACACAATCCGTATCCCCGATGTTCTTGTAATGGTGGGGAAGCGACGCATCATAGTAGATCGCATCCCCTGCTTCCAGCGTATACGTCTTCTGGCCAACGGTGTAGAGCAGCCTGCCGGTAATGATAAAACCGATCTCCTCTCCAGAGTGGGCGTGCGATTTTTTGCCCGATGCCGCACCCGGTTTCAGGGTGAGCAGCATCGCTTCCAGCGCTTTGTTCCGCGACGGGGAGAGCAATTCATAAAGGATCGATTCGTCTTTTGCCCTGATCATCGCAACCCGCTCGTCCTTTCTGACGACGGCGACTTCTTCTTTTTCTTCATGCAGCAGGTCGACGAACGAAATCGAGAGGGCATCGACGATCTTTCGGAGCGACTCGATTGTCGGACTGTTGATATTGCGCTCTACATTGCTCAAATACCCGGTGGACAAGCCTGTTTTTTTGGCCAACTCGGACAGGGTCATCCGCTGCCCCTGCCGAATCTCCTTCAATTTTGCTCCAAGATCCATTACCACGGTACTTCATCCTTTGGTCTGGTTTCAACTTCATCTTCGATCCCTATTTTATCAGAATGGTGGAATTTTTTACCGCTCTTTTTATTCAGCTTTGCCGACGAAGACCGATTTGTCCTTGTCATATCTGTAGATAAAAACATCGGAATACTTGTTGTCGCCCTTCTCGTCAAAGGTAACAGTAGTAAACTGCCCTTTGAAGTCCTTCGTCTGGTGCACGGCTTCCAGCACCTGTTCCCGTGTCGGCTTTTTCCCGCCATTTGCCTTGATCGCTTCCTTAAGACCGTTCAACAGCACGTTCATCGCGTCAAAGCCGTAGACAGAGATCGATTCCGGCTTTTTGCCCAGCGTTTTTTCATACTCCGCCACCCACTCTTTGCCCTCCGCCGTCTGTGTCACGTCTCCGGCTACCGAGGTAAAGACGACCCCTTCCGCCGCCGGGCCGGCGATCTTGATCATCTCGGCGGAGTCTATCCCGTCACCGCCCATGAACACGCCTTGAAAGCCTTTTTCGCGGGCCTGCTTGACCAGGACGCCTCCTTCCGGGTAAATCCCGCCAAAATAGAGCAGATCGGGACTTTTGGCGACCACCTGATTGATCACCGCACTGTAGTCCTTTTCACCTTGGGTGACGCCTTCGTAACCGAGCACCTCTACCCCCAGTTCACTAAATGCCTTCTTTACCTCGTCGGCGATCCCCTGTCCGTAAGCCGATTTGTCGTGAATGAGAAAGGCGGTTTTCACACCCAGTTGATTTTTGGCGTACCTGGCTCCGCTGGGCCCTTGCGAATCGTCACGGGCACAGATGCGGTGGACGACCTTTTTCCCCTCTTCCGTCAGCTGCACGCTGGAAGCAGTAGGCGCAATCATAACCAGATTGGCCGAATCGTACTTGACCGAAGAGGCGATCGTGACACCCGAATTGTAGTGGCCGATGACCCCCAGCACATCCGGGTTGGAGACGAGCAGCTCCGCATTCGCCACCCCCTGTTTTGCGTCGGCCTGATCGTCCTGGGGAAACAGCTGCAGATCAAACCCCAATTCCTGAAACTCCTTTTTCTTCAGATTCAGCGCAAATTCCGCCCCCGACTTGATGGCATCTCCAAGCGCAGCCTGCGGTCCGGACAGCGGACTTTGCGTCGCAATGAGAATTTTTTCGCCGCTTGCGGACGGGCTTTCGCTCTTTTCACTTGCTTGCGGGGGCTTTTCCGGAGAACCTCCGCCGGCGTTATTTGCAGCGCTTCCGCATCCTGCAAGCATCAGTGCCGCTGAAAGGGTGGCTGCAGCGAAAACCGCGATTTTCTTCCTCATAAACGACCAACTCCTTTTTAGTTGTTTAAATTTTCAGATAAATTACAAAACGAGAAAATTGCCCCTAAACGTCCTTGCCTCATTTTTTTAAAATTTCACACGACCAATCAAGCGTTTGCCGGATAAGCAGCGACTCGCTGTGAAAACTGTCGAAGAGGTGACCTGCAGCAGGATGTGAAAGCAGCCGGCTTTGCGGATGGCGAAACACCTGCGCATAGGACAAGCCATTTGCAAACAAGACATCCCTGTCACCTTCGCCGTGAATGACCAGAACGGGTTCGGGAAAACAGCTGATGCTGTCTACGGGGTGCAGCGAGGGAAGTTCCTGGATAAAAGCCGGGCCGATGATTTCCCCTTCAAATTCAACCGGATCGCCGCGAAGTCCCTGGCTTATCCGCTCTTCCCCCAACAAATGCGTAAAATTTTCCAAGGGGTCAGAGACGGGCGCCCATAAAACGAGACACGTTACGGGAATGGGCGAGGCGGGCGCAGCCAGGGAGGCGACACATCCTCCCAGACTGTATCCGATCAGCCCAAGCTCCTGCACGCGATACTCTTTCAGCCCTGCCATATGCGTGATCGCATCGATCAGGTCATTACATTCACCGGTGATCGTTACCTCGGGAAAATCCCCCTCGGAATCACCAGAGCCAGTGTAGTCAAACCGAAAGCAGGCGATTCCCTGACGGGTCAAGGCTCTCGCCATTTTGACGAACAGCCGGTGGGGGGCAGACTTGACGCCCAAAAACCCGTGGGCAAAGACGACAGCCGGCCCTGCTGAAACTGTGTCAGGAAGATGGAGCACGCCGATCATCCGCTGCCCCTGTCTGTTTTCGATCGCGATAGGTGTTTCCATCTGGATCCCCCGTTCAGAAACAGTAATGAACCTGCTGGAATGATTTTCGCAGCGTCACAACATCCCGCTTGATCTCTTCTTTAGACCGTCGGCCAAATACAGCATCTGCCGTCCACTCTGCGATAAGCTTCATTTCATCCGGTTTCATGCCCCATCGGGTGACTTCCTGTACCCCGATGCGGATGCCGTTGTTGTCACGTGCCGCTTTTTCGCCGGGCAGTTCAATGCCGCTGAATAAAATCCCGGATGGCTCCACATCCCGCGCCACTTTCCCGCCGCCGCCAAACGGACGGGCGTCAATCGCCACGTGATGAGTCTGTGTGTATTCGGCAACCGGCTGCAGAACCGGCAGGCCGTTGTCCGCCAGATGGGCCGCCAGCAACTGGGCGTTTTTGATGCAATCTTTCGCATACGCCTGGCCGAACTCGGCGGTTTCCGCCAGTGAAATCGCCAGCGAACAGATCCGGTTGGCGTCGTAGTTGGCCACAAATCCCGGGTAGGTGACGCGGTCGATGCGCCGGGCGACCTCCGGATTTTTCGTTACGATCAGTCCTCCGGGAGGCCCGCCCAGGCTTTTATACGTGGACATCGTCATGACATCTGCCCCTTCTTCCAGCGGCAGCTGGTACTCCCGACCGGCGATTAATCCGGATAAGTGGGCCGCGTCATACAACAGAATGGCGCCCTGTTTCTGGCAGATTTCCTTCATCTCCCTCACGGGGTAGCGGGTCAGGGCCAGACTGCCGCCGACGATGACCAGTTTTGGCTTCACTTCCTTCACCTTGGCGGCAAACGCTGTCACGTCGACCGTCATGTTGGCCGCATCGTAGGGTATCTCTTGAATGTCAAGCTGCATATGTCCCGCCACCCCAACCTGGTGATGGCTGGCATGTCCCCCTGCCCATTCCGGCAGCACCATGATCGATTCACCCGGCTTAACATACGAGAAAATCACCGCTGCATTGGCCAGCGTGCCGGAAAACAGGCGAAATTCGCCGTGAATAGAGCCAAAGACGCGGTTGATCAGCTCGTACATGATGACTTCTACCTTCTCTGTGTGAGCAAGGCCGGTCTGGTATTTGTTTCCGGGATGTCCCATGCTGGGCAGGCTTCCGATCTGGGAGGACAGAGCAGCCTCTGCCGCCGGACTCATCACATTGGTGCCGGCATACAGCTGCAGGCTGTTTTGACTGATCTCCTCGGAAAATCGACGGATGCTGTGCTGTACCTCCTGGACGTAGTCCTGATTGGAGAACCCGTGAATGGTTTGCTGAATCTGATCCGAGTGTGCTCTGGAGCCTTCCTCCATCCAAAAAAAACGATTCGACAATGCTGTATCCAATAGACTCACCCCTTTACTAAAATGAAAATAAATTTACTATACTATAATTAATACAACACCTTTCGGTAGTAATCAACAAAATTTTCAGAAATCATTGAATATATCTCATGACATAAGAAAAACGCGGGGAATCCCACGTTTTTGAGTTTGGCTATGATGGTCCGAGTAAGCAGAGAAAAATGGGCTCGCTTCGTACGTGGCACACCAGCGAGGAAGCTGTACTGCCCGCTGTTATGGTTACCACTCAACTATTTTCTCCGTTAGTTGAACAACATTCAATGTTTATTACAAATAGTCATCGGCAAAAAACTTTTTGGTACTGAATAAAATTTGTAGGTATTTGTTTGATAAACATTAACAATAGGATAGAAATCTACAATATCGGAAAAGGAGGAAAAAGGACCAAGCAAAGACAAAGATGATATTCACCTATCCCGATAATTTCACATAAATTAGTTTAGAAGTAGGGGTCTATATCCTGTATTACATTTTTAATTTTTTGGAGGAATCATTAATCAACTTGACGATAAGATGTGCAAAAGTCTAAAGGTTTAATCTCACCACCATGAATGGAAAGAGGACTATCTCCAATAGGCCCACTACCTGCCTTTAAGCAATGGAGGTATTTGTATGATTAATTTCTATTCTTTTCAGGGGACCGTTACAATGATAAGTGATTTCATTACAGGACAAAATGGCGAAGGGGAAGGCTGTTATAAATTAATATCTGTAGATAACGGTTTAGGAGCATCAGTTAATTTCGTAGTATCACCTACAACTTACTTTGTAGACCATGTAATGGTGGCAATAGGCGATCGCGTAACTGGATATTATGATGGCAATGCGCCTGTTCCTTTTATTTACCCTCCACAATATCGAGCACTTGTCATGGTAAAATATAGCTCATTTCAGAATGTAAAAGTAGATTATTTTAATAGTCAGATGGTGAGTAGTGACGGGCAATTACAATTAAATATTTCTCCAAATACCCAAATCGTGTTAACAAATGGGCAACCCTTTTCTAGAGACCCCGTGAACCGAGATCTAATTGTTATCTATGGACCTGCCACAAATAGTATCCCCGCCCAAACCATACCATATAGAATAATAGTTTTGTGTTAGAAGTATTCTAATTTGCTTTTTGCCATTCTACTAGGTAGAAAAAAACTCGTACATTTTGGGCGAGTTTTTTGTGCTGGAATCAGAAAACTTTATCCCCAACTAACTGCGTTACATTTATATATGGTGGACCCTATCGGGATCGAACCGACGACCACTACATTGCCAGTGTGGGGAGGGGGATGAGAGAAAAGGAAAAAGTGTGACCGTCCGATTTCAGCGCCAACGAATAGGCGTCTCCCGCTGTGATCGACACTACATCTGTGAGTCCGGCTGGTACGTCACCTGCTGACGAAGCCAATTCGCCGATGCAGTTCGCAGCGGGAGATTCAGACGCCGTGCTCCTCCACTCGATGTATTCCTTCGAACGTCAACTCGTTCGCTCCGTCCGCGCGGGACGAACCCTTCAGGGGTTCTCTCCTGCCCTACCTCATCGTTGCCAGCGATGCGCTCTCCCAGTTGGGCTATGGCATCTTCCTCATCCTCATTCTGCGCTATACCACATTCTCTGTAATTAAAAATCGCAACATTAATTGCGCATAACTGCCCGTTTGCTTAATCCCCCACTTCGGTCTATAACTTTATTTTCAGAGTCTAATACTTTATTTTTCGTGTCTAATACATTATTTTCAGTGAACAGCCGTCTGCACTACAAAAAACGGCACGTCGATCAAAAAGGAATCACCCCATCTTCGCCCACATCTCCAGCGCCTGTCGGACGTTTCCGCCGGTATGCAGCAGGAGCTGGCTGGCTTCCGATCTGCCAAGGCCGGTCTTGTGCATGACGATGGCCGCGCGGGCGTCTCCGGCGGCGGCATCTGTGAGCTTCTCCGCCTCGCGGTAGCTAAGCCCGGTGACGTCCATCACGATGCGCTTGACCCGCTCCCTGAGCTTTCCGTTGGTCGCCTGGACGTTTACCATCAAGTTGCCGTACACTTTGCCCAATTTGATCATCGCGGCGGTCGTCAGCATGTTAAGCACCATCTTTTGCGCCGTGCCTGCCTTTAACCGGGTCGAACCCGCAACCACTTCCGGACCCACGACGACATTGATGCTGGCATCGACTTCGTGATCGATCAGCGAGCCGCTGTTGCAGGAAAGCGAGATGGTTACAGCTTGTCTTGCTTTCGCTTCCGTCAATGCGCCGATCACATACGGCGTCCGGCCGCTGGCAGCGATCCCGACGACAACGTCACCTGCCCGCACGCCGCATTTGCGTACGTCTTCCTGCCCAAGTCCCTGGCTGTCTTCTGCTCCTTCGACTGACCTGACCAATGCTGACGGGCCGCCGGCGATGACTCCGGTGACGAGCGACGGGTCGGTGCCGAAGGTAGGCGGACACTCTGCGGCGTCAAGCACGCCCAACCGGCCGCTCGTGCCGGCGCCGAAGTAGAAGAGCCGGCCGCCGTTCTTGAGCGAAGCCACAATCAACTCGGCAGCCTTTGCCACATCCTCCAGCACCTCTTCCACGGCAGCAGCCACCTTTTTATCTTCTTCATTCATCAGCTTTACGATTTGCGGTATAGACAGGTTGTCCAGATCCCGCGTCTGCTCGTTCTTCATCTCTGTCGTCAGTTCCCGCAGCTTTTCCAGCATATCCTTCATCCTTTCCCGTGCTTGGGCCAACTGCACATGATGCGTTCTTTGCGCGCCTCGTCAACCGCCAGCCCGCGGCTCTTCAGCGCAAGCACAAGCGCCCCCGCCACCGGCGGAACGGACGGCGAAACGACGGCAGCCATGGTCGACAGCCGCGCTTTCACCTGCCGCTGCAGCGGGTTGCCCGAGGCGAGCAGCCCGCCGGCGAGGACAACCGGCAGCGGCTCCGCCAGTTTTGCCAGGCAGGTCGAAGCCAGTTCCACCAGCGCTTCCGCCGCCTGCTCGACCAGTCTGCACGCCGTCTCGTCCCCTTGTTCCGCCGCTGCCAGCAGCACGCGGCTTAATTCGCTGATCTGTTTCCGCTGATTTTCCGCACTGTATACCAGGTGAATCAACTGGCTGGGATCGCTTGCGCCGTAGTGGCGAAGCAGCAGCTCTGTCAGCAGAGTCTTCGGGCCCCTTCCATCGTAGTGGCGCAAGCAGGCGATCAGGGCATCCCTGCCTAGGGAAAACCCGCTTCCTTCGTCGCCCAAAAGATAGCCCCACCCTCCGACTCGGCAGCGTTTTTCATCCCGTGACACACCGTACGCGATCGATCCGGTGCCGGCGATCAGGACGACCCCCGGCTCCCCCCAGGTACCCGCGTACAGCGCTGTCGCCGCGTCGTTGTCCAGCACCAGCTTGCCGCCGAACTCCCCGCCAAAAGCAGAGGCAATCAGCTCCTTCACCTCGTCGCGATCGGCACCAGCAAGGCCGAATACGATCGCCTCCACCTCATCCTTCTGTCTGCCGGACGTCAGCAGCAGCCCTTCGATCAGCTGCCGCAGCGTCTGCTCGACATGCGACCAAGGGCGGGAAAGCGGGTTGGAGGCGTCCGAAGTAGCGGCAGCCAGGATCTCTCCCTTTGCCGTACAGAGGGCTGCCGTCGTCTTCGTCCCGCCGCCGTCAATTCCAATCCATACACCGTTACTTGACTGCACCTGCGGTCAGTCCTTCCATAAATTGTTTAGATGCCAGCAAGAAGACGATGATCATCGGCAGCGCGGACAGAGTCAAACCGGCGAACAGCATGCTCCAGTCGGTTTCGTATTCTCCGAACAGGCTGAGCATGCCGGCCGGGATCGTCTTCTTGATGTCTTCTTGAATAAAGATCAGCGGGAAAAAGAAGTCGTTCCACGCTTGAATAAAGTTAATGATCATCACCGTACCCAATGCCGGTCGGATCAATGGCAGCAGCACCCGCCAAAAGACCTGAAAGTCGTTGCAGCCGTCAATTCGGGCCGCCTCTTCCAACTGTACGGGCAGCGTGCGAAAAAAACCGGTCAGGATGAACACGGAAATCGGGATGCCTCCCGCTGTGTTGATGAGGATCAGTGACAACAGGGAGTTTAACAGCCCCAACTGTTTCATCAGCAGGAACAGCGGAACGATCCCCAGCTTGATCGGAATCATCAAGCCGATCAGAAAGAAAAAGTAGAGCAGCCCGTTCCACTTGAAGGAAAATCTCGCAAGGTAAAAGGCCGCCAACGCAGAGAACAGCAAAATGAGCAGGACGGAAACGACGCTGACGAACACGCTGTTCCAGAAAAAATCGGCAAACGGCACGGATTCCCACAAGCTCACATATGACTCAATGCCGAACGAAGCCGGCAGGCTGAGCGGAGCCGCAAGGATTTCCTCATTCGTCTTAAACGATGAGACGATCATCAAAAAGATCGGATAGATCGCAATCAACCCAAACAAATAAGCGAAGAGGTACTGCAGAGACCTCGCCCCGACGCTTGTTTTCACTTTTGTCCCTCCTTTTCACCGTGTTAACAGCAGACTGGATTGGGTGCTGGAATCATGCCCAGCTCTAATGCTGGACTTCCTTTTTGCGCAAGAGAAACACTGAAATGGCCGACACAGAGGCGACGATGATGAACAAAATAACGGACAGCGCCGAGCCGAGTCCGATCGCCACGGAGCCTGGGCCGCTTGGCCCGCCAAATGCCAGTCGGTAGAAATAGACGGCCAGTGTGTCGGTGGAACGGAACGGTTCCCCCTGCGAACCCTCCATCGCGTAGATCAGTTCGAATGCTTCAAATGCCTGGATAAACGTGAGAATTGTCATGATCGTTACTGACGGCATCACCAGCGGGAGGATGATCTTGCGCAGCAGCGTCAAGCCGCTGGCACCGTCCAGCCGGGCCGCTTCCACCAATTCCTCCGGGATGGATTGCAAGCCGGCGAGGAAGATCAGCACGGCAAAACCAATGCCGAACCAACAATTGATCAATATAATCGTCATGAGAGCAGTACTGGGATCCCCCAGCCACGGCCGGGCCCACGCCTCAAGCCCCAGGTAGGTCAGCAGGGCATTAAGCGCCCCGAAGTTGGGATTGAGGATCAGCTTCCACAAAAAACCGACGATGATGACCGACAGCAGCCTGGGTAGGAAATAAGCAGCCTTCAGCACTCCGGAACCCCTGATCTTCCGGTAGATGACGTATGCAAGTCCAAAGGCAATCCCGTTTTGGACGACCATTTCCACGATGAAGTAGACCAGGTTGTGCTTGATCGCATTCCAGAACATTTCGTTAAACGGCTCCACCGTAAACAGCGTGACGAAATTCTGGAATCCGACAAACCCTTTGCGGGAGATCCCTTCCCAGTCGTACAGACTGTATGTAAACGCGGAGAAGATCGGATAAATGGCAAACGCCGCGTAGACGAGCAGGGCCGGGAGCGGAAACAGGTGGATGAGCCAGCGCCGGCTCCGTTTTGACCTGCCGGCTCGCTCCGTCGCTTCTTGCATATGGTTCACCAACTTTCACCTGGAGAATAGGAGGGGAGTAAAACAGATGTTTTACTCCCCCTCGTCTGCTTTACTTTTTGAACGGCGCATACCAGCCTTCCGCAGATTTTTGAATCGTCTCGGCCACTTGATCCGGCGTCATTTTATTCAGGTACATGCCCTGGAGGCTGTTCTCCAATTCCGCCTTGGTGGTCGGATTCCCCTCCCCGAAGTAGACGAGAATCAGGTACGGCGTCGCGTTCTTCTCCGTTAGCTCCGCCATTTTGTTGACCAGCGGGTCGTCTACCTTGACGCCGGGGACAGCGCTGATTCGCTTGAACTCGTTCGCAAACATCTCGCCAAATTTTTGGGTCGCCATGAATTCCATGAATTTCAGCGCTGCTTCCTTGTGGGTCGACTTGGCATTGACGCCCCAGGAGCCGTCGACCCAGGTGGTGATCAGCGGATTGCCGTCTTGGCCGTGCAGCGTAAAGAAGTCGACATCAAGATTTGGATTCAGCTTGCGCATCGGATCGAGGTCAAAGCTGCCGTGGATGTACATCGCCGCCTTTTCCGTGGCGAACAGCGCCCGGGTATCGTTTTGATCCAGGCCGACGAAGTTGTCCGGGAAGTACGGCGCCAGTTCCTTCATTTGTTCGATCGACTTTTTGAACTCCGGACTGAGGAAGTTCGCCTCGCCTTTTTGCACTTTGTCGACGAAATCGTTGCCGCCGTATGTGGCAGGTGCGATCACGCCGTGGCTGAGCGACAGCAGCCAGGCTTCCTTGGCTCCGAAGGCGAACGGCGTAATCCCCTTGTCTTTGAGCGCCTTGGCCGTCTGGAGCAGTTCATCCCAGGTTTTCGGCTCCTGGATGCCCTGATCGGCAAATATTTTCTTGTTGTAGTAGATTTGCGTCGAGTTGAGCGACAGCGGCACACCGTATACCTTGCCGTCCTTGGCAGTCGCCGCCTTCAGCACATCCGGCGCAAAATTGTTGATGCCGGGCACAGAGTCAAGCGGTTCGAGGTAGCCGGAGTCGGCGAGCGACATTCCCGCCTGGTACGGGCGCAGCTGCATGATGTCCGGACCGCTGTCTCCTTGCAGTGCCGTGTTCAAAATCGTGTTGTACTCGGTGGACTTAAACGCCTTGAATTCGATTTTGACGCCGGGGTTTGTCTGTTCAAACTCTTTGATGATCTTCTTGTAGCCATCCCCGTCCTCCACCCGCCAGCTGTGCATGCTGAGCACGACCTGTTCCTGACTTCCCTGGCTGCCCTGGTTTTCTTTTCCCCCTTGGCTGCCGGTGTCAGGAGACGAGGTATTGCTGCTGCAGGCACCCAGCAATGCCGAAGCGACCAGCAGCGTGGAAAGGAACACCGACACGCGTTTTTTCTTCATCTCTTCTTCCCCCTTTTACATTTTTGGATAACCGCTAAAATGGAGCCCGGCGGACTTTCGTCAGGCCACCTTCACGCACGCAAATCGATTGCCGGACCTGCAGCTACTCTGTGCCGCGCTTTCTGCGGCTGACAGCTCCTCTGGTCTTTTCCAGGAGTGGAATGACTTTTTCATTCAGCTTGCTTACGATCGTGATGAACAGAATGTCGATCACATTTAATTGGGCGATGCGGGAGGCCATGGCGCCGCTGCGAATGCTCTTTTCGACGGAGCTGGTATGGAGCCGGATATCTG
Source organism: Brevibacillus sp. B_LB10_24 (assembly GCF_046036945.1). NCBI lineage: Bacteria > Bacillati > Bacillota > Bacilli > Caryophanales > Paenibacillaceae > Brevibacillus > Brevibacillus sp. B_LB10_24. Next base: position 202,941 of record NZ_JBJQOQ010000003.1, read on the forward strand.
CCAGGTCAGCGACCGGAGAAGGTCCGAATTTGGTCAGGGTAATGATCAGAGCTCCTTGCTGTTTCGCTTCCGAAAGGGACTGGATCACATCTTCCGTCTGGCCCGAATACGAGATCCCAAAGGCGACGTCGTCTCCGCCCAGATTGACGGCCGAGGTGAGCTGGGCGTGAAAATCGGAATGGGCCTCGCACCACATGTTGATGCGCGTAAGCTTTTGCTTCAAGTCGGACGCGATCACGGCAGACGCGCCAACTCCGTAGACGTCGATCTTGCGGGCGGCAGCCAGCGCGTCCGCCGCTTTCTTCACTTCCTCAACCGACAACACGCTGACCGTATCCTGTACCGACTGAATGTTGTTGGTGCTGACGGCCTGAACGATCGATTCGACTGACCCGCCGATCATAATTTCCTGGTAGCTTCCAATCGCGACGCTTCTCGTCAAATCACCGGCAATTCGAAGCTTCAGCTCCTGGTACCCCGCAAAGTTCAACAACTGGGCCAACCGGACCACGGTCGCCTCCGACACGCCGCTCCGTTTGGCCAATCTCTGCACCGACAGCGTAACCACTTCTTCGGGGTGGGCCAATATGTATTCCGCTACTTTTTGCTGTGATGGCTTCAAGTCCTCAAGTATGGCCTGCAGGCTGGCAAGGCACCCGTTCAGCATCGATAACACCGCTTTCATCATCATTCATAGGCTCATTTTATGAAACAATATTTCAAATGTCAATAAATATCAGAAAATTTTGCTACATCTTTTGTCCCTGTATTCAGCCCCAGTCGGCCTATTTTTTTCTCCCTGCATCTCGTTTAAGTCGGAAAGTTTCGGAATTTTCCTATCCTTCAGGTCAAATGATGGTAGAATGATACCAGATTCTTGGAGGATAGGAGTTATTGCGAGTGAAAAGATGGATTACGTTTGACCTGGATGGAACCCTGATGCAAAACCCCTTCCAGGAATGGGTATTTCCGGAAATCGATGCGATTGTGGCAGCCGAGGCCGGCTCCGCCACTGCGTGTGACGCAAGGGGCGAGATGATCGCCGAACACGAGCGGCGTCTGGCCCGGCACATGTACGTGGAGGCCTATGACTGGGATGACATCCTCAGCGGCCTGCTTGAGCGGCTGGGACTTGTGCTTGCCATCGACATTGAACAGCTGGTCATCAAGCACTCCTGCGAGCCTAAGGTTTCCCTCTTGGAGGAGGGCGTACTGGACGCGCTGGCTGCACTGAAAGCGGGAGGCTACGCATTGGCTGCTGTGACCAACGGCTATTTCAAGTTTCAGTATCCGGTGATGCAGGCGCTGGGATTGGCCGACCTGTTTGACGCCGTCGTCACCCCCGATCGCGTCGGCTTTGCCAAGCCCGACGTGCGGATCTTTGACACATTGTGCAGGCAAGGAGGCATCGCCGCTCATGTCGGCGACCGGATCGACCACGATGTCTGTCTGGCGAACCGGTTTGGCACCTGCTCCGTGCTGATCGACCGGCGATTACCGCCGGAGCTGGCTGACATGAACCCGTTTGCACGGGCAACTTGCGAGGCCGGAAAACAGTTTTGTGAAAAGAAGGCACGTGCTGAACAAATTTCGGCCGAACCCGGGCTTTGGGCTCCCATGCTGCCAAAAGCTGTGATCGGCTCGCTTACGGAACTGGCGGGCTGCTTGGAGAAACGGTAAACAGGCAGGAGCATCCCACTCCTGCCTGCGGCCTTCAACACCTTATTTGCCCGATTCCTCGTTTTGGCGGTACTTCTCTATATTCTGCCGATGCAGATCCTCCACATTTCCTTGCCGCTCACTGACTTGCTTCAGGTATTTGGCCGGAAAGATCTGCTCAATGCTGGGCCAGTACAAATTCCCGTCTTTCGGCTCCTGGTGGCTCACTACCCGGTAATCGCTCCCCTTTGAGGCAAGTTGGAAGCCGAACTCGATTTGAAACGCCAGCGGCAAACTTACACCCGCCTTCGTGACGTACTCATCCCCCTCTTTGCCGATCGACTCGACCAGCGCCCAGGCGTAGACGGTCTTTCGGTCGGCATTGCCTTCCACTCCGAAAATATCGACGCTGGCAAAGCGCGGCGAGCCAACCCCGTCAAACGCTTTGTTGCGGGTCAGGTATTGGATCAGCAGCGGTTCCAACCACTCTTTGGAGGCGTCGCTCACCCCGCCCTTCACTTCGACAAACACGTGGCCGAGCGGCTCTCCGGCAGAGATCACCTCCAGCTTCCAGACCCCTGCGTCAGGCAGTGCGATGGATGACGGGAAGCTGCCGTCAGCATCGTAGACCGGCCCCCCTACACTCCAGCTTCCCAGCTCCACCTTTTCTCCGGCTGCGCTGGTGCCGACGATCTGTACGGTCGAGGCAAAGCTTCCGTTCAACAGCCACATCACTTTCTGACCCTGTCCCTCATACATCTCCCCGGCGATGATCCGGACCGGTTTTTCACCGACATAGCTGAATGGATTGCCTTCGTATGTGCCGGTGACGTGCTGGGACGGCTGCCATGTATCGGATGGCGAGCCCGCTGCCCGACCGGAGTGACCCAGCCACTCAGAGATGCTGTCTGAGCCGGCCCAACCGATCAGACAAATGAGGATTGCGGCGGCCGCTATCCATCCTCCGAAAAACCAGCCCCGCTTGCCGCCAGACCCAGTTCTTCGCACTCGCTCAAACACCTGCCGCTCCATCTCCGCGGAGAAGACGACATCCTGTAATAATGTACGGTCTGCCGTGTCACGCAGCTGCTGCAGCGATTTGTCTACGTCCATCCCAATCCCTCCTCGATCAACAGCGGCTTCAGCTGCTGCCGTGCCCGGTGAAGCCGGGTGCGTACCGCCCCTTCCGACACGCCAAGCGCTTCAGCAGTCTCAACAATAGACAGTCCTCCGTAGTAGTACAAGAGAATCACTTCCCGGTAGGCGGCAGGCAGGCTCATCACCAGCTGGGCGACATTTTCCCTGCCCAGTTTTTCCAAGGCTTCTGCTTCCACCGTGGTCTGACTTTGCCTGAATATCCTGGAAGCCGGAAACACTCGGCGAAAAGCCCACGATCGCAGGTAGCCCTTGGACTCGTTGACAGCAATTTTGTACAGCCAGGTCTGGATTGCCGATTCCCCGCGAAATCCGTCCAGGCTGCGGTATACCTTGACAAATACATCCTGCGTAATATCCTCCGCTGCGCTGCGGTCTCCAACCATCAGGTAGACGAGCCGGAGCACTTTGGTCCCGTACTCCTGCATCAGCGCAGATAATTTAGCCTCCTTCGTCTGCTCTAATCGTGAATCCAACCCGTTCAGTCCTCTCACTCCTCTCGAAGCCCTCACTCTTTAGATGCAGCAGGCGGCAGTTTGGTTACAGAAAGACGGAAAAAATCCCCCAACCTTTTGTGTTGAGGGATTTTTCCCGCAAAGACAAACAACGCCGCGATTCTGCGTAAAAACAGCAGGTAGCCATTGCTCCCCTTCGCGATTCCTTTTTTCAATTGGGCTGCCGCAATGCCGGCTGCCGTCAACCGATCACGGTAAGCTCTTTCGGAAAACGGGTCAGCACCTCTACTCCCTCGTCAGTCACCAGAACGTCGTCTTCGATGCGGACGCCGCATACCCCGGGCAGGTAGATTCCGGGTTCGATGGTGAAGACCATCCCTGCCGATGTCAGCTCCTGGTTCTTCCCGTGAACAGACGGGTACTCGTGCACATCGATGCCGAGACCGTGTCCCAGGCGGTGGATGAAGTACTCGCCATAGCCGCGTTCCGTGATGACATCGCGAGCCGCCTGATCCAGGCTGGCCAGCGTCACTCCCGGCCGGGTCGCTTCAATCGCCGCCTGATTTGCACCTAGCACAGCGTCATAGACAGCTTTTTGCCGGTCATCCACATCACCTACGGCAAACGTCCGGGTGATGTCGGACGCATATCCATCCACGTACACACCGAGGTCAAACAGCAGCAGCTCACCCTGCCGGATTTTCCGCTCTCCCGGATTGCCGTGCGGCAGTGCCGCTTTTTCACCCGCCAGTACCGTCGTCCCAAACGACGGGCCATCGGCACCGAGCATCTTCATCTGGTACTCCAGCTCAGCGACGATCTCCAACTCGCTTATACCGGCTTTTACTTTTTGCAGTCCGCGGCGCAGCACTTCTTCGATCACTTCAATCGCCCGCTTGATGCGCTGCACCTCATCCGGGCTCTTTTTCAGCCGCATCGCCTGCAGCGGCGTCTCAACGTCGATGTAGGCAGCCGCCCCGACCGCTGCGGCAATCGCTTCAAACCGATTGACGGTCAGTTGGTTCTTTTCTACGCCCAGCCGGTTTAGCCGATCAGGCAGAGCCTGTTTCAACACGGCATAGGGGTCCTGCGTATCCGTATGGGTCATGATTTTCTGAACGGAGGAAACAGCCGCAGCCGCTTCGCGCTCAAGCGCCGGCACGATCAGCACCGGCTCACCCTCGCCCGGAATGGCCAAACCCAAAAACCGTTCGTGCGGGTCTGTCATAAAACCGGTCAGGTAGTAGACGTGTCGTGGATCCGTCACGAGAACCGCATCCAGTCCATTCTGTTCCATCCATGTTTGCAGCGTGAGAATCCGCTGTTGACTCATTTGCACTCACCTGTCTTTCTCCGTACTCATTTCGAGCATATCACGATCTTACCCGGATGAGAAGAAAGGCTAGTTCTTCATGCGGGGATCGATGGCGTCGCGCAGCCCGTCTCCGACCAGGTTGAACCCGAGGACGGTCAGCATGATCGAAATTCCAGGAAAAATCATCGTCCAGGGGGCTTTTTGAATGTACTCTTTGGCATCTGACAGCATCTTCCCCCACTCCGGCTGCGGCGGTTGGGCGCCTAATCCCAAAAATCCCAGGGCAGCCGCCTCGATGATCGCCGTCGCCACACACAGCGTCCCGGTTACGATGATCGGCGCCAGGCTGTTCGGCAGCAAGTGATGGAAAATGATCCGAGCATCAGTCATCCCGAGCGCTTTGGCTGCCATCACAAACTCCTCCTCCTTCAGGCTCATCACCCTTGACCGGATCAACCGCCCAAACGTAGGCACATTGATGATGGCGATCGCCAGGAGGGCATTACGCAGGGAGGGTCCCAGGATCGCGACGATTGCAATGGCGAGAAGAATACTGGGAAAGGCCAGCATAATGTCAAAAATCCGCGAGATCAGCATGTCGATCCACTTGCCGTAAAATCCGGCGAGCAGCCCGAGCAGCGAACCGACGACGATCGAGCCGATCACGGAGGATGTGCCTACCCAAAGGGAGATGCGTGCTCCGTAGACGATCCGGGAAAACATGTCCCGCCCGTTGTAATCGGTTCCAAACCAATGCTCGGCGGACGGCGGCTTGTTGCGGTTTAGCAGTTCGCCTTCGTCATAGGGGTACCTGGCGATGACGGGAGCGAGCAGGGCAACTGCCACAAAAAAAACGATAATTCCCAAACCGAGCATTGCCAACTTGTTTCGCCGCAGCGTGCGCCACGCATCCCGCCACGGAGAAGATACTTCCTCGTCTGTCCGGTTCAGCGGGACTGTCGTTATTTCTACTTCGGCCATGTCCATCCTCCTCCTTTACCGGTATTTAATGCGCGGATCGATGTAGGCGTACAGCAAGTCGACCACGAGATTGATCATGACGAAGATGGTTGCGATGACGAGGACACCGGATTGGATCACGGTGTAATCGCGGTTGAGGATCGCCGAGTAGATGTACCTTCCTACGCCCGGCCAGCCAAAGATCGTCTCCGTCAGTATGGCGCCGCCGAGCAAGTGGCCCGTCTGCAATCCGATTACGGTAAGCACGGGAATAAAGGCATTCTTCAATCCGTGCTTGTACACGACCAGGAATTGCCCGACCCCTTTTGCCCTCGCCGTGCGGATGAAGTCAGAGCGCATCACCTCCAGCATGCTTGACCGGGTAATGCGGGCGATGATGGCCATCGGGATGGTACCGAGCGCCACACCGGGCAGGATCAGGTGCTGGATCACCTCTTTAAACTGGTCGAAGCGGCCGGCGATCAGCGAATCAAGTATATAAAAGTGCGTGACAGCGACAACCGGATCACGCGGATTATCCCTTCCAATCGAAGGCAGCCATTTCAGTTCCTGGGCAAAATACCACTGTTCCATCAAGCCAAGCCAGAAGACCGGCATCGAGACGCCAATCAGGGCGATCAGCATGGCGATATAGTCAAACCAGGAATTCTGTTTCCAGGCGGAAATGATGCCCGCATTTACCCCGATGAACACCGCAAAAAACATGCTGACCACTGTCAATTCGGCTGTAGCGGCCAGGTATGGAACGATTTCAGCGGCAATGGGCGCCTTCGTGTGCAGCGAGATGCCCAGGTTTCCCGTCACAATATCTTTCAAATAGGCGAAATATTGAATGTACCAGGGGTTGTTCAAGCCGAGGCTTTCCCGAAGTTCGGCGATTGCTTTTGGACTTGCTTTCTCGCCGAGAATGGTCAATGCCGGATCTCCAGGGATGGCGTGAATGATCGAAAAAACGACGATGGACATGCCCAAAAGGACAGGGATCAACATCAGCAGCCGACGGGCTGTATACGCTAGCAAGTGACCATCTCCTCGCTCTTATTTGCATTTGTTCGTGTGAGAGATCGCCATGGGAAGCAATGGCGGGCAAGGAGAGGATCCCCCCTTGCCCGTCTCCCGCAGTTTTTACAGCCTTATTCCATATCTACTTTTTTCAGGTACTCTGTGCCTTTCGGATGAGGAATATAGTTTTTGATACTCGCCTTTGCCGCTATACCCGGCTCCGCGTGTGCGATCGGAACGACCGGCACCTCATCAAACAAGATCTCCTGCACCTTTTTGTACAGCTCGCTGCGCTTGGCCGAGTCCACTTCCGTCTGTGCTTTCAGCAGAAGCTGGTGAACTTCTTCGTTGGCGTAGCGGGTGCGGTTTGCGCCTCCGATGTTGTTTTTATCGAGCAGGACGTAGATGAAGTTGTCCGGGTCGCCGTTGTCCCCGTTCCAGCCGAGGAGGTACATCTCCTGCTCGCCCTTCTTCGTCTTGTCGAGGTAGGTCGCCCAGTCCATCGTGACGATCTCGGTCTCAATGCCGATTTTTTTGAAATCCTGCTGCATTGCCTCGGCCATCTTTTGTCCATTGGGGATATAGGGGCGCGGAACAGGCATCGCCCAGAACTTCGCTTTAAATCCATTGGGGTAACCCGCTTCAGAGAGCAGCTGCTTCGCCTTTTCGAGGTTGAATTCGCGGTCCTTGATCTGATCGTTGTACCCCAGCAGGATCGGCGGCATGATGTTGACCGCCGGTATAGCCAGACCCGAGTAGAAGGCTTCGACCAGCGCCGGCTTGTTGACGGCATAGGCAATCGCCTGCCGGACCCGCTTGTCGTCAAACGGTTTCTTTTCCACGTTGAAGCTGAGGAAACCGATGTTCATCGGCGGCCGGGTCAAGAGCTGCAGGTCGCTGTTTGCCTTGACTGTCTCGGCGTCTTCCGGGTTGAGGCCGTCCATGACGTCTATTTCGCCTGACTGCAGGGCGGTCAAGCGGGCGCTGTTGTCGGGGATGGCCTTGAATACCACTTTGTCCAGCTTCGGGAGATCTTTGTTCCAGTAATCAGGATTTTTCTCGATTGTGATATGGTCATTTCGCTGCCACTCGACGAATTTAAACGGTCCGGTTCCGACCGGATGCTCGCCAAACTTGTCCTTTTGCTCCTGCAGCGCCTTTGGCGAAGCGATCGCGAACGGAAACATGCCCAGATTGGCCAGGAACGGCGCCTGTGAGCGGTTCAAATCAAACTCGACGGTGTACTCGTCGACGACCTTCACTTCTTTGATCACGTGATCGGGATCGCCCTTGTAACCGCCAAACATGTCGTTGTAGTAGGCAAATCCTTCCGGGCTGTGCAGCGGGTTGCTCTTGTCCATCCAGCGGTCGAAGTTGAATTTGACGGCTTCGGCATTGAAGTCAGTGCCGTCGTGGAACTTTACGCCCTTGCGCAGATGGAAGGTGTACTTGAGGCCGCTCGGATCAATATCCCATTTCTCGGCCAGCCCGGGAACGACCTCCATTGTACCGTCGGCGTATACGACCAGGGTCTCCATAATGTTTTCCGTTACACGGGATGATTCACCGTCATCGATCGTAGCCGGGTCGAGGTTGACGGTATCGCCGCCGCGGCCGTAGATCAGTACTTTTTCACCCTTTTTGCCCGTGTCAGTCGGCTGCTGTGGCTGCGTTTGCTCCGGCTGCTGCTGACCACCCTGATTGTCGGACGTCTGGGCTGCCTGTTGGCCGCCGCTGCAGCCTGCAAGGGCAAGCGCTAGGGCGAGCATTCCGGAAAAAGCTGCGCTAAGAACTCTTTTTTTCATCCCTTTTCCCCCTTTTCACATGGCTATGTTTGAAGCTTCTTTCGCCTTCCGTCTGTTTGTCGCCGGCAACGCCTCCTTTTCTATTGCTCATAGCATTCATGATGTGTATAAATGGCAGGCCACATGGTGTCCTTCCCCGGTGTCGCGAAATTCGGGGGGAACACGGCGGCACACCTCCTTCGCTTGAGGACAGCGGGTGTGAAACGTACAGCCTGTCGGCGGGTCAGCCGGGTTTGGCACATCCCCCTGTAGAATGATCCGCTCCCGCTTCAGGTCGGGATCTGCGTTCGGAACGGCCGACAGCAATGCCTGGGTGTAGGGATGGAGCGGTTTTTCGTACAGGCGGTCCTTGTCGGTCAGCTCCACAAGCCGACCCAGGTACATGACACCGACCCGGTCGCTGACGTGCCGAACGACACTTAAGTCGTGGGCGATGAATATGTAGGTAAGGCCAAAATCGCGCTGCAGGTCCTGCATCAGGTTAAGCACCTGGGACTGGATCGACACGTCTAAAGCGGAGACCGGTTCATCGGCGATGATCAACTTGGGATGCAGCATCAGCGCCCTGGCAATGCCGATGCGCTGCCGCTGTCCCCCGCTGAATTGATGCGGATAACGGCTGGCGTGATAGCTGGACATACCAACCACTTCCAGCATCTCTTCGATGCGTTTTTTTCGTTCCTTGGCACTGCCGATGCCGTGGACGATTAACGGTTCTTCGAGGATTTTCTCAACGTTTTTCCGGGGATTGAGCGAGGCGAACGGATCCTGGAAGACGATTTGCATGTTGCGGCGAATCAGTCTCATGTCTGCCTTACCCAGCTTGGTAATCGAGCGGCCTTCAAAGAGGATGTCTCCTTCGGTAGGTTCGATCAGCCTCAGGATCGTCCGTCCGATCGTCGATTTTCCGCATCCGCTCTCCCCCACCAGCCCGAGCGTCTCCCCCTGGTTTACGGCAAACGTAACCCCGTCCACTGCCTTGATCTGCCCGACCTGCCGGCCAAAAACGCCGCCGGTGATCGGGTAGTATTTTTTCAATTGCTGTACGCTGAGCAGTTCTGCAGCCACTGGCATGCTCCTTTCCGCCTAATTGTTCAACCAACAGCGGGACATATGTCCAGCTCCTACCTGGGTCAGTTCGGGAAATTGTACGTAACACTTCTCCATCGCGGATTCGCAGCGAGGGGCAAAACGGCAGCCGGCAGCAAGCTTACCGGGAGTCGGAACATTCCCCGGTATTGAATAGAGGCGCTGTTTTTTTTCTTCCAGTTTGGGGATGGAATTGATCAGGCCGATGGTGTAGGGGTGGGTTGGATGTTTGAGTATGGTGCGGACGTCGCCTTGTTCGACGATGTTTCCGGCGTACATCACGGCTACCCGGTCGCAGATCTCTGCGACGACGCCCAAATCGTGGGTGATCAGCAGGATCGCCGTACCTGACTCCCGGTTCAAAGCGCGCATCAAATCGAGGATCTGCGCCTGTATCGTTACGTCCAGTGCAGTCGTAGGCTCATCGGCGATCAACAGCTTGGGATTACAGGCCATCGCCATCGCGATCATCACCCGCTGCCGCATGCCGCCGGAAAGCTGGTGCGGATACTCATCTACAATCGCCTCCGCACGCGGGATTCCCACTTTTTTCAACATCTCTACTGAACGCGCTCTGGCAGCCCGCTTCGTCGACTTCGTATGGATGCGAACGGCCTCGCTGATCTGGTCCCCGATCGTGTAGACGGGATTTAATGATGTCATCGGCTCTTGAAAAATCATCGCGATATCATTACCGCGGATCCTGCGCATTCGCTTCTCGCCTGCCCCGACCAGGTTTTCCCCTCTAAACCTGATCTGTCCGCCGACAATTCTTCCCGGAGGGCTGGGGATCAACCCCATAATCGATAGGGAGGTAACACTTTTTCCGCAGCCGGATTCACCTACGATGCCAAGGATTTCGCCCTCGCTGATCGACAAACTGACGCGATCTACGGCAGGTACTTCACCGCGGTCGGTAAAAAAGGACGTCTGCAGGTTTTCTACTTCCAGAATCGGTTGTGTCAAAAAACACACCTCTCTCAATCGCTGAAAATTCAAAATAGTACATATATTATTATCACATTAAAAAATTTTTCATTCAATAAAAATAATTCGACCGGAACCGACAAAAAAAATAGGCCAGCCAAAAATCTCTGGCCGACCTATCTTGCAATTCCGAACAGGTTTTACGGTTCAAAAAAGCCGGCTACCCACTTTGCGATCGCATTGGTGCTGTCCCGCAGCCACTCGCCAGTCATGTTGCCGATCTGGCTGATGTAGTTGTCACTCTCGATTTGATCTTGCTGGCTGCCTTGTTTCCCGACCGGGGCAACCTCTACTTTCGACTTGTCCACTTTTGTAATGTAGTAAGTCTGCTGTTTTTCAGCCGGCTTGCCGCCAACCTTGTGTATGCCCCGTTCGGCTGTTTGCAGTCCGAGGATGACCCCGACGAGGAGGAGAAAGACCATGCCGGCCAGCTTCAGCGTCAGGTTCACCCCCATCACCCCTCATTTGCCGCAGGCGAAGCCGGCGCCGATACCCGCTCCGCTTGCCAGTAATAGTCGGCAAAGACCTCAGCAAATGCCTCGATGGCGTTCTTGCACTCTTGCAAATTGTTTTCCGTTCCGCCTACTTCGATCAGAATGCTGCCGGGTGAGACGTGCTGATTGTACTCGCCGTTGCCCTCATTTTCCCCTTTGTCATCCAAACCGCGCGACAATCCGGGATATTTTTTCTCCAGCAGCGCGTTTAATTCGCTGGCGAACTTGTGGTTTTCCCTGTAGTTCTCGTTACGGGTTCCGACGACGAACATCAGGCGGGCATACGTCTTGCCGTTGATGGTGACCGTCGTTTTGTCGCGCGGCGAGGCGTCGCGATGAATGTCGAAAAAGTAATGCAAATCACGGTTTTGCTTGGTGGCGGCGGTTATCACCTTCAGCGATTGGGCGTATGACAGGCCATAGCTCTTCCCTTGATCCAACAGCTCCTGATAGATATCGTGACCGCTAAACTGTGTGCCGATTCCCCGGTCATTCAGAACCTCGGCGAGATGCTTGCCTACCAGAGAAATGTTTTGGGTGGGGTGATCGACAGCAGAGGAACCGGTTTTTCGCTCTGCTACGTCAAGCCAGGACTCCCGGTTGTGCGTATTGTATACGAAGACGACATCCTTCTTTGCCCTCTTCGATCCTCCCGCATCAGGCGGCTTTCCCGTCTCAGGAGGGTTTTCGCCATCAGCAGAATCGGCAGGCGGTGCCGTTTCCCCTGCACCAAAAGGAGCTGCAGACTCCGTATACGCGATCGCCGGGTCTTCAGCTGCCTCCGGCGTTTTCAATCCGGACTGCTCGAGCGCCAGCATTCCCGGCAGCTCCCGCCCGATGACGGCGTGCAGATCGCCTGGAGCGATCCCCGTCAACACCTGAAAGACAGAGTGGGAGATGCTGTTTCCCTCGCCGCCCGCGGGGGCTTGTACTTTTTCACTCAACAGCGGAATCTCCCTGCCCATCAACTGCAAAAAAGTTACCGTCGAAATCTCCGACACAGCAAGTTGTATGGTAGAAGAGCTGAGTACAGCGCGGTTACCATTGATCGCCAAAAACCCCGTTAGCAAGAACAGCAGGGCTGTACCGACTGACAGAATCGCAAATTGCCGCTGCAAAAGAGCTGCCATCTCTTCTCCTCCTTTGGCGCTTGTCTCAACATAAGAGCGACGACAGCATCGCCTGGTCAATACGGCGAAGCCAAGTTATCAATCTTATGTTGTTAGACTATGCAGCCGATAGAGAAGCTAGAACGGGGAACCCTTTCTCTTTTTCTACTTCTATCAAAACAGCCGGGCGTTGACGTGACAGTCACCGGACAAAGAGCCGTTTTACGGCAGCGGAATCGCTGATTGCGCGGCTTCCGGAAGTGTCAGCGCGGGCACCCCGGCATTGCCGGTCACTCTCGCAGTATACTCAATTTCCCGGCGGTTTTTGATAATCGAGGGCTTTAGCCGTGCGTGCAATGTCAACGTGTCCAGCCGGCCCGACGCTTCGTCCAGGCTGATGAGCATCCGGGCCTCAAGCACATCTTCCACGTGCATGCCGTGAATGTCATCGCGAAACGGCCGCAGGGTTACCTCAAAACGTCCGCCGCCCCGGGCCCGTACTTCGCTGGCATGAGCCAGCATTCTCAGCCAAAACGCAAACGGATCGCGAAGCTCCTCCAATTCAGCCGCAGCCGGATGATTGTACGCCGCTCGGTTCCACACGCCGCTGTTTCGCGAGTAAATGTATAAAGCATCTGATGAGAAGTAGACTTCAAAGCGAAAATCTTCGGATTCGGTCAACCGTACGCGGGATGCGACTCTCGCCAGACGGGGCGAGGCCTGTGATACGGCGGACAAGCTGACCTCTTCCCGACCGTCTACCTGCAGCCGTTCCTCTAGGGAATAAACCTCTCTGTTCTGTGCACTGACGAGGAGCCTGTGCAGACGAAGCACCTCCTCCTCTTGCCGGCTCACGGTCCCCCAAAAGGCGAGGGCGAACAAGCAGGCCCAAACGCCTGCAAACAAGGCGATCTTCCAGCCTTTACGCGATGTAGCCATTCAGGTCATACCCCTCTTTTTCTTCCCAGTAGCCGAGCCCCCGCTGCTGTGTGAATTCGATGCGGCTGAGCCATTTGATCGACTTGTAGCCGTACATGTCGGGATGCACCAGGCGCAGCGGCGCTCCTTGCTGGGGCAGAAGCGGCTTGTCATCCAGTTCGTAGGCGAGCAGGACATTTTGCTGCAGCAATTGAGAGAGTTCGTACGTCTCCGTATACAACCTGTCTGCGCTGTGCATTTTGACATACGTCCCGGCTGCTTCCGGATTGACCAGCTCCAGGAGGCTGGAAAACGGCACGCCTTTCCACTTCACCTGGGTCACGCTCCAGCCTGTCACACAGTGAAAATCGCTGACGACAAGTTGGGACGGCAGACTGGTCAATTCCGCAAAGGTAAAATCTCTCTTCCGCTCTACCAGTCCGTCTACCGTCAATCGCCACTCGTTTGAGTCAAAAGGCGGAATCTCGCTCGTCACCGAATAGATCCGGAAATACCCCCTGCGCTTGCCGGTGTCCAGCGACGCCAGAGTAGAATCCGTCAACGGCCGGAACCAGCGCAACAGCCCGCCTGCCAACAGCGCGATAAACCCTCCGGCAAATAAAATCAGCACCTCCCGCCTCGTAAACAACGGCCCGCCCCGGTCGCGGGAGTGCCTGACCGCCCCTCTTTGTCTGATTTTTCCGACGTACCAAAGGGCGATATGGCCCATGGCCCATGGTATGATGAACAGGCTTAAGCCGTCGTGGACGAGTGAGGCCAGCTGGCGCAGCCTCAAGTACTCTGTATGGTTCACCCACAGGTAAATCCCGCTAGCCACCCAGCCTGCCCCGAGCAGGTACTGGAGACAGACGTGAAAGGCTTTCGTCCAGCGCCGGTCGCGGCGAAGGTGTTGGACTAAAGGAACAACAGCGATGGCCAGCAGCAGCAGGTAACAAAGCCCGATGGCAATATGGGCGCTCCGCACCTGTCTGATCGATTCGCCAAACAAAGAGCGCAGCGCCGGGACGTACAAACACGCCCCGGTTGCAAGCAGCACCGAGAGCACTGCTGCATGAATGCCGTGCAGGGCCGCCAAAAAACGCCTATTTTTCATAGACCGCAGCATTGACCGTATGCAGCAACTTCTCGCCGGCGAGACCGCGGAGAATGTTCTCAGCTGTCATCTGGGCCATCCTGGTCCGCGTTGCGATGCTGGCACTGCCGATGTGAGGGGCAGCAACGACATTATCCAGGGTGAGCAGCGGGTGATCGGCGCCGATCGGCTCTGTCTCAAACACGTCCAATCCTGCCGCCCAGATCTGTTTGCGCTTCAGTGCCTGATAGAGAGCCGCCTCGTCCACATTGGTGCCGCGCGATGCATTAATGAAGATGGCGTCCGGCTTCATCAGCGACAGTTCCCGTTCGCCGATCAGCTTGTTCGTCTCTGTCGACGCCGGTGCCATCAGCACCACGTAATCGGATTCGGCGAGCAGCTCATCCAATGGAAGATACTGCGCGCCCAAGGCCTCCTCTGCCTCAGGCTTGCGGCTTCGGTTGTGGTAGAGGATGTTCATGTCAAACCCTTTTGCCCGTCTGGCCACCGCTTCTCCGATGCGCCCCATGCCGATGATGCCGATCGTCGCGCCATATATGTCCTGTCCGGTCAGAAGCATCGGCGCCCAGCTTTTCCATCTGCCTTCTCTCACATACCGATCCGCCTCGGGAATGCGGCGTGCGGTCGCCATCAAGAGAGAAAACGTCAGATCGGCGGTTGTCTCAGAGAGCACGCCCGGGGTATGTCCGACGGGAATTCCCCGCCTTGTCGCCTCTGCTATGTCGATGTTGTCGAAACCGACAGCCATCGTCGCGACAACGCGCAAACGGGGAGCGGCGTCAAATACCTCCCGATCAATCTCATCGGCCACATTGGTAAAAATCGCTTCCGCGTCCCTCACTTCTCTGAGCAGCACATCTCTGGGGATGATCTCTTCATCCGACTCCCAAACGAACACCTCTGTCTGCTCCTGCAACAGATCCAATGCCCGCCGGGGAATGTTGCGCGTCACGACAACCTTAGCCCTACTCAATGAACATGCACCTCCATCTGTGTCTTCCAGCTCGTTTTATGCCGATCTTCAAAAAATCCCAACCGCGTATGGAAAGAGACAGCTTGCGATCAGCCGTCTCTTTCCATAGTACCGTTATGCACGTTTGGGCGCCAGTTCAATGGCCTGACGAATCGCTTCTTTCAAGCTGAGCTCGTCGGCGATCCCGGTTCCGGCGATGTCAAAAGCCGTGCCGTGGTCCACACTGGTGCGGATGATCGGCAGACCGACCGTGATGTTGACGCCCGCTTCCAATCCCAGCACCTTGACAGGTCCGTGGCCCTGATCGTGGTACATAGCGACAACGATGTCAAAGTCGCCGCGAACCGTGCGGAAGAACAACGTGTCAGCCGGAAGCGGCCCTACAACCTTGATGCCTTCCTGCTGAGCCTTTTCCACGGCGGGGACAATCTTCTCTTCCTCTTCGCCGTAGCCGAACAAGCCGTTTTCGCCGGCGTGCGGATTAATGCCGCAGACGCAGATGCGGGGTTCGCTGTATCCCGCCTTTTGCAGGGTCTCATGGGCCAGCTTGATCACTTTGTAGACGCGGTCCGGATTGATCTTTTTTACGGCATCGATCAAGCCGATGTGGGTTGTCACGTGAATCACTTTCAGCTTGGGTGCGGACAACATCATCGAATAATCCTCCGTGCCCGTCAGCTCTGCGAGAATCTCCGTGTGCCCGGGGAAAATATGCCCGCCCTTGTGCAGTGCTTCCTTGTTCAGCGGCGCGGTGCAGATGGCGTCAATCTGCTTGTCGTTTGCCAGTTGAATCGCTTTCTCCAGATAGCGGAAGGCCGCATGGCCCGCTTCCGCCGACACCTTTCCAAACGGCAGATCGGCGGGCAGCAGGTCCAGATCCAAGCAGTCGATGCTGCCTGGCTGAAACACTGCTTCCTCGGCGGATTGAATTGAACGGACTGCAAGATCGGCACCCACGATGTCCAAGGCACGCACCAGCATTTTGGCGTCGCCGATGACGAACGGGCGGCAGTTCTCGTAGACGGTGCTGTCTGCCAGTGCCTTCACGATGATTTCCGGACCTACTCCGGCGGCATCTCCCATCGTGATCGCGATGATCGGTCTGTTATTGGTTGTCATGTCGACACTCCTGCCTTTCTATGCACAGCCTGGTGATTACAGCGCTTTGCGCAGAAGCTCTTCCAGGCTCTTTTGATTTGGCACGCGCGGATTGTTGCGAATCAACCGGTTGATTTCCAGGGTTTTTCTGGCGATCTCCGGCAGATCCTCTGCTTTAATGCCGATTTGCGACAATTTCGTTGGCAGGCCGATCGCTTCCACCAGCTTGAACACCTCTTGCGATGCTGCTTCAGCCAGCTCTTTTTCCGTTTTGCCGGCAGGGTTGACGCCAAAAGCCAAGGCGATCTTCGCCATCTTTTCCTGCTCTACAGAGGTATTGTATTCCATCACGTACGGCAGCAGCAGCCCGGTTACTTCCCCGTGCGGAGATTTGACCAGCCCGCCGATCGGGTAAGCCAGGGCGTGTGCGGCGGCCGTACCGGCATTGGAGAAGGCCATTCCCGCAAGCAGACTGCCGAGCAGCATATTGCTCCGCGCTTCCAGATTGCTGCCCTGCTGTACGGCCAGGACCAGGTTCTCGGCAACCAGTTCAATCGCCTTAAAGGCGAGTGCGTCTGCGAGCGGGAGCGAGCCTTTGAACAGCAGTTCCCCCTCCGCCTGTATATAGCGGAAGTTCTTGGCCGTGTACGCCTCAACAGCGTGAGACAGCGCGTCGATCCCGGAGCAGGCGGTGACGTACGGCGGCAGGCCGACCGTCAGTTCCGGGTCGAGCAGGGCGACGGCCGGACGCAGATAGTTGTCGGAGATGCCGATTTTCAGGTTGTTTTCCACATCGGCCAACACGGCGACAGAGGTAACCTCCGATCCCGTTCCCGCTGTGGTGGGGATCGCGATCAGCGGCGCGATCGGGCCGGGCACGCGATGCTCGCCGAAGTAATCGCGCGGATGGCCGCCATGGGCCATCAAGAGGGCCACTACCTTAGCCAAATCGATGCTGCTGCCTCCGCCAAGGCCGATAATCGCATCGGTGTCCATATGCGACTTGGCAAATTCGTGGCACTCAATCGCCGTCTCAATCGGCGGTTCCGGGACGGCCTGATCGTACACGGCCACATTGTACCCGGCATTCTGCAGCAGGCCGATGATTTTGTCGGCTATGCCGGCCCCCTTGATGCCCGGGTCCGTGACCAGGAAGATGTTTTTGGCCTTGAGGCGCTGCAAAATCTTGTCCAGTTCCTGGATCGATCCGTTACCGAAGACGATTCTCTCTGTTGAAAAAAACTCCCATGTGTGTCTCATCTATCCTTCTCTCCTCTCCACCGCTCTTATAGGCTCATGACCACGATACGCTCTTCCGTCATCTCTTCCACAGCCCAACGCGGCCCTTCCTTGCCGATCCCGCTGTCCTTGACGCCGCCATACGGCATGACGTCAGCGCGGAAGGTGGAAACATCATTGATGATGACGCCGCCGAATTCCAGTTCATGGACGGCACGCAGGGCCAATTGCAGATTGGCGGTGAACAGACCCGCCTGCAAGCCGAGCCGGCTGTCGTTCGCCATGCGGAAAGCATCGTCGATGTCGTCAAACGGGATGATGCTGATGACCGGCGCGAACACCTCCTGGCAAACCACTTTCATCTCAGCCGTTACACCCACCAGGACAGTCGGATACAGTACAGCTCCTTCGCGCTTGCCGCCGCATACTACTTTCGCGCCGTGATGGACCGCTTCCTTGATCCACTCTTCGGCACGCTTCGCTTCCTTCTCGGAAATCATCGGACCCACATCCGTAGCGGAATCGGCTGGATCGCCTACCTTGATCGACTGGGCCACCTTCGCCGCCTTCTCGACAAACACATCGAACACGTCGCGATGGACGTACACCCGCTGTACCGAGATGCAGGCTTGCCCCGCATTGGAGAAGCCGCGCGTCACGCAAAGCTCTGCCGCTTTATCCAGATCGGGCGCATCGTGATGAACGATGTTCGGCGAGTTGTTGCCCAGCTCCAGTGTCACTCTGCGAATCCCGGTCGCGCTCTTGATATGGCGGCCTACGCCCGGGCTTCCGGTAAAGGTAAACATCGCGATCCGATCGTCTTCAAGCAGGTACTGCCCGGTCTCTTGGCCAAAACCGTTGACCACATGAAGGAACCCGGCGGGAAGCCCCGCTTCTTCCATGATCTCCGCCAGCTTACACGCGATGATCGGCGTCATCTCTGCCGGCTTCAGCACGACCGTGTTGCCCGCTGCAATCGCCGGTCCTACCTTGTGAACGGTCAAATTGAACGGAAAGTTGAAAGGCGTGATCGCGCCTATCACCCCTACCGGCACGCGAACCGTAAATGCCAGCTTGTTGTCGCAGCCAGGCTGTCCGAGCGGGACGCCCTCACCGGCAATACGCTTCGCTTCTTCCGCAGAAGCGATCAGGGTTTGAATGCCGCGGTCGATCTCGGCGCGTGCGTCCTTGATGACTTTGCCCACCTCGCCGACCATAATCATCGCCAGCTCTTCCTTGCGCTCGCTGACGATCTGGGCCGTTCGCATCAGAATCTCGTAGCGCTGAACGGGGCTCAGTTTTTTCGACTTGAAGGTGTGGAGAGCACTGGTTACCGCCCGGTTGACGTCCTCTTTTGACGCCTTGCTGATGCGGGCGATTTCCTCTCCTGTATATTTATTCAGAACGGGGAAGGTATCCTCCGTAACTTGCCAGTTTCCGTCGATGTAATTTCCGTAAACAGCCGTCTTTTGACCTGTCCCGTTTTGCATGGTTTCTCTCCTCCCGCTTCTTCTTATCGACTCACTTCTTTACGTGTGGAGCATTTTTGGCAGATATCCGTGATCATCGAATTCAAAATCGCCTAATTCTCCTGCCACTTCTACGCCGGGAAGGACGGCTACCTCCGGCAGCAGGGCTTCCGATACGTACACGTACTCCAGATGGAGCGTGTTGGGAATGCGCATGATCCTCGCTTTGGCCGGCTCCACGCCCCAATTGGCGCGCAGTGCGGCGGCAAGCGCGTCGCGATCGCTCGGCATCACGATCGGGACGCTCGCCCGCGCCAGGAAGGTGCTGGTGATGACATTTTCATTCATCGCCTTGAAGTCGATCTTGTCAAAGAATCGCTGTGTAGTCAGATCAGCCAGGCCGATGCCCAGCGCGTTGCCGTGGGAAGCTTCGGACAGGTCGCTCGCGATAATATACTTGATGCGCGGCGAGTCCGGCTCCGGCGTTCCCTGGATCCGCAGACGACCGATAATGTTCGTATCCATCCCCGTACCGCTGTAGTTTTTGCCTACTTCATCCACCAGCAGGATGTCGATGTCCTCCGCCGGAAGCTTTGGCATCAGGGCGGCCGATTCCCGAAGCAGCTCCCGTTCCCGTTCCTCGATCCGGGAAGTGTGTATCGCTTCAATGATCGCCGTCTGTTCGAACGCATTCTCTACAATGCCGACGCCGCACAGGATCTTGGTGTTGGCCAGCATGACTCTGGCCACCTTCGGCATGATGTCGCGAATGCCCGCGACCCCGTAGCTGTGGATCAGCAGCGCCTGCTTGTGCTTGCCCAGACCGATCGCCGCCATCTTCATCAGACCGCTCTCGATTCCGATCGGTGATTTGAAGTCGGTATGGACTTTGATCCTGCCCATCAGGATAATCCCGTCGGCGGCCAGTGCATTTTTGTCCACATAGACGGGCATTCCTTCCTCGGTCGTCCCTACCTGCTCCACCTCCATCGACGATTTGATCGGGGCGCCGCAGAAGTCCTCCGTCACCCCGAGGCTTTCCAGGACTTCCACCTGTCCCTCTGCCGTCGCTCCGCCGTGGCTGCCCATCGTCGGCACAATGTACGGCTGGGCGCCCATGCGCTTTAACTCGCGAACGACGGCGCGGATGATGATGTGGATGTTAGCGATGCCGCGGCTGCCGGCGGTAATGGCAACCGTCATCCCCGGCTTGATGCGTTCGGGCAGCTGCACGTTTTCCAGCTGGCTGCGGACGGTTGCATCGATATCAGCCACGGCAGGTCCAGTAAACCGCTGTCTGATTTTAACCATTTTTGGGAACTTCATAGACAAAAATTCGCCTCCCGAAGTGGATTCGCGCCGCTACTTAAAGAGTGCCGGCAGCCAGGTGGAAATCGCCGGAACATATGTGACGATCAGAATATCGATGATCAGCATCACGAAGAACGGGAGCAATGCCTTGGTCAGTTCCTCCAGTTTGATGCCTGCTATCTGACAGGCCACGAACAGATTGACCCCTACCGGCGGCGTCACCATTCCCATCGCCAGGTTGACGATTACGATCATTCCGAAGTGAACCGGGTCGATGCCCAATTGTACTGCAATCGGTGTCAACAGCGGCGCCAGAATAATGATCGAAGCCGAGGTCTCGAAGAACATCCCGACGAACAGCAGCAGCAGGTTAATGAGCAGCAGGAAGACCACCGGATTTTCAGAAAAGCTGGTAAACGCCGCCGCAATTTTTTGCGGAACCTGTTCGCGTGTCAGTATCCAGCCGAACATCCCGGCAGCTGAGATGATGATCATGATGATCGATGTCGTAATCGCCGAACGAGAGAAGATCTCAATGAGTTCCTTCCACTTCACTTCCCGATAGACACACACGCCGACGATCAACGCGTACACGACTGCGACGACGGCCGCCTCGGTCGGCGTAAAGAACCCGCCGTAAATCCCGCCGAGGATGATGACCGGCATCAACAGGGCCAGCAGCGCTTCTTTAAAAGCTTTCAGGCGCATGCCCCAGGTAATCCCCGTCTCGCCTTTGTATCCGCGCCGTTTGGATAAATACCAGCAGACAAAGATCAATGAGCCGCCGATTAATAAGCCTGGCAAAAACCCGGCAAGAAACAGATCGCCAATGGATACCCCTGCCGAGATTCCGAACAGAATCATCGGAATCGACGGCGGAATGATGACGCCCAGTTCTCCGGATACTGCCTGGGTGGCACCGGCGAATCGGATGTCATACCCTTTTTTTACCATAGCCGGAATTAAAATAGAACCGATCGCAGCCGTCGTAGCGGCACTGGAACCGGAAATCGCGGAAAAGAACATGGCCGTTACGACCGTCACGACCGCCAGACCGCCGGTCATTCCGCCTGCGAGCGAGTTGGCAAAGTTGACCAACCGCCGGGAAATGCCGCCTGACTCCATCAGGGAGCCGGCCAAAATGAAAAACGGAATCGCCATTAACGGAAACGAGTCGAGAGCGGCAAACATCCGCTGAATCAACACGGTAAGCGGCATCGTGCCGTCATTTATCAGGGAAATCATCGATGCCAGACCGATCGAGAGGGCGACTGGCACGCTCAAGAGCAGCATGACCAAGAGCGAGATCATCATGATGGATGCCACGGTTATTCAGCCCCCTTAAAGAATTCTCGGTTCATTTTTCCGGTCGTGACCTCGATCAGAACCGCAATTGCATTTATCAACATACACAGACCGCCAATCGGCAAAGATGCGTACGGAATCGTCATGGGAAGTTTCAATCCGGGAGAAAGCTGTTTTCCAACATGTCCGAGCATTTCAAAACCATAGATAATGAGTACGACAAAAAAGACCATCGAAATCACAAGTACGAGAATCCGGAGCAGCTTCTGCATGTTTTGCGGCAAACGTTCCGCAATCGCCTCCACTCCAATCAAGGCACTGTAGCGAACGGCCAGGGACGTGCCGATCAAGACAGACCAAATCATGCAATAACGGGCCAATTCCTCCGTCCAACGGGGGATATCCAGATTGAGATAACTGCTTAACATCCGTGCAACCACCTGATACACGATCAAAACGGTCATAGCGGCAAGCAGGACAGCAATCACATAACGCAAAACCTTGTTGAAACCATCAATTGCCTTGACAATACCCTGCAAAAGACTTCACCCCACCTTAAGAGTCGGCGGATAGGTCGTCCTATCCGCCGTTTTCTTTACTGCTTTTATTGCGTGTTGCGAATTTTATCAATCAGCTCTTTGCCGAATTGCGGCTCGTATTTTTCATAGACAGGTTTTACCGCATCCACGAACGGCTGCATGTCTGGCTCGATGATTTCCATTCCTTTTGCTTTCAACTCTTCCAGATATTGTATTTCCATTTCGGCAACGGTATCGCGTTCGAATTTGCCTGCTTCGATGGCTGCTTCTTCAATCGCTTTCTGTTGGTCCGGAGTCAGCGCGTCGAATTTCGCCTGGGACATCATCAACAGCGACGGAGAGTAGAAGTGGCGAGTCATGGACAGGTACTTTTGCACTTCGTAGAAACGGGAAGTCATGATGATCGGCACCGGATTCTCTTCGGCGTCAATCGTTCCTTGCTGCAGCGCCGTGAACAGCTCCGTAAAGGCCATCGGCGTCGGTTGTGCGCCCAGTGCCTTGAAAGAGTCCATATGGATGTCGTTTTCCATCGTACGGATTTTAAAACCTTTCAAATCTTCCGGCTTGGTTACGGGATGGGAGTTGTTGGTGACGTTGCGGTAACCGTTTTCCCACCAGCCCAGGGTTTTTACGCCCATCGTCGATTCAACCTTGCTGCGCAGTTCCGTCCCGACTTCACCGTCAAGCACCTTGTGGGCATGATCGGCATCGCGGAACAGGAACGGCAGGTCTACAACCGTCACTTCCGATACGAATCCGCTCATCGGGCCCGTAGAGGTAAGCACCATATCGATGCTGCCAACGTTCAAGCCTTCGATCATGTCACGCTCCCCGCCCAGCGAGCCGTTCGGGAAGATCTCGATTTTGATGGCGCCATTGGTCTTGCTCTCTACCAGTTCCTTGAATTTCTCCAGGCCCTTCTGGTAGTGTGAGGTGTCAGCCAGCGTGTGGCCTACCTTTAAGGTGACAGAGCCGCCGGCAGATGCAGCAGGCTGCTGCTGTTGTCCGCCATTATCCGCAGGCTTCGCCTCGTTCCCGCCGCCTCCGCACGCGGTCAGAAGAACCATGGTCGAGATGACCAGTGTATTGAATAATTTCTTCACGTCAAAAATCCCCCTCTTATGGTTCATATGTGTTTATTTTTTCCACGGCTTTCGCCAAGGAAAAGCGATTTCCAAATGCCCCCGCCTTGGTGACGACAGGCAGCTTGTCCGCCGGTCCGCCGATTACGACCGACAGCGGAATGCCTTCTTCCACTTCACTGACAATTTGCAACGCTTTCACTTGTAGGTGAAGGCAGGTGCGGTACGCAATATCTCCGCCGGTAAGAACAAAGCCCTGCAGCTTTCGCTTCGCCTGCACATTTACTCCCAGCGTCCCCAGGCAATCGGCAATCGCGTTGCCTGCGGCAAGACCGCTGGTTCCTGTGCGCTTCATCCAATTTGCTACCGCCTGTCTCATCTGTTCAGATGAATCCGTGACGAGCACCGGAGAATATCCATCGTCGATGATGTCCAGTATCTCTTGCAGGGTGCGGTCAAGTTCCGCGTGAACCGTTTCCGGCTGCAAGAATCGCAGCGGATCGGCCATCACGATCCGAAACTGCGGACGCTCTTTAAGCACCTCGATCTGCCCCGCCGTAACAGCGCTTACACTGCCGGCAATAATAAAAACTGGATTGACTGAACCCTCACTTGCCTGCTTGCCGCTGACCGTCGGCTGTGGTCCGGCGTCCATGACAAGCTCATCAGACAGCGCATGGGCCAATCCGGCTGATCCTACCCACAAGACCCGCAAGCCAGTAGCCAGCAGCGCTTGCGCAGCTTTCTGCAGATCTGGTTGATCAAAACTGTCAAAGACGATCAAACGGGTCCCGCTCTCATGCTGACGGACAATCTCACGAGCTAAAACGCTTTCGCCCTGGCGTATCGTCCTTAGGTCAATGTGACCGACCGTTCGCTTTGCCTGTTCACGCAAGAGTGTAGGCAGATGAGATTCGTTGACTGGCGATTTGGGATCGCGAGCAATCTCTGAATCCTCGAGCAGAACTTGATCGATGATGTGGTATCCCCCTATCGTCGTGCGCCTGTTAACCGGGTACGCAGGAATGACCGCCGCCACGTCAAACGGGCAGCTGTCCAAGAGCGCATTGATCTCGCTCCCGATATTTCCTCTCATTGTGGAATCAATCTTCTTGTACACGAAAGGAATCTCGGCCAAATTCATGCCCTCGGCTATCGCCTTGTTCTTTTCGTAGGCGTCCTCGCGATCAAGTGATCTGGTTTCCGCATTGATGACCCAAACATCTGCGTCTTGGGCGCTTTCCTGATGGACAGGATCTAGCAATGACACGGTACAAAAGCCTTTTTTGGCAAACTGCAAGCCTGTGTCATTCGCTCCTGTTAAATCGTCAGCGATAACGACTATCCTAGCCAATGAATCAATCACCTCTTACCTTGCAACGACGCGCAAATATGTATCGATCACCTCTTCAGCAACTTTCATCCTGTTGCAATAGTAGAGTACCTGAAAGCGTTGCAAAATTCAATATGGAAAATCCATTCTAACTGTTTTATTTTGCAACGATTTTTTGTATTTTTTATTTTGCGTACAAAAAAGCAACAAGCATTTGGGCTTGTTGCTTGCTGTTTTACTCCTGCATCGAATGCTTCAGTTTCCGCCAGAGTGTTGAGCGGTTGATTCCCAGCCGTTTCGCCGCCTCCGACTGGTTTTGTCCTTCCTCCTCCAGCACCCTCCAGATGATTTCCCGTTCAATCTCCTCCAGCGTTTTGCCGCTGATTTCGATCCCCGCGTCAGTCGGAGCGCGATGTGCTTCGTTCCTTACCTCGAGCAGGACGTTCTCCGCTTCCGCACGATCGATGAACGGCCCCTCGGCCGCCAGGCACATTTTTTCCACTGTAGTTTTTAATTCCTGAATGTTGCCCGGCCAATCCGCCTCTTTCAACATGGCCAGCACATTTTGCCGAACGCCGACGATCTGCTTGCCAAAACGAGCGTTAAACGAGGCGATGAACCACCGCACCAGATCGTCAATATCTTCTTTCCGCTCGCGGAGCGGCGGGATGAACAGGTTGTAGCCATTGATCAAATGGAATAAATCTTCGCGAAACTCTCCTGCTTCTACGCGTTCTTTCAAGCTCTGGGCGTTGGCGGCGATGATCCGCACATCCGTCTCGATCGGAGCAGTGCCGTTCAGACGGCTGACTTTTTTCTCTTGAAAGACGTTGATCAGCATCGCCTGTACGGTTAGCGGCAGCTTGCCGATCGCGTCGATAAACAGCGTTCCGCCGTGGGCCAGCTCAAAGACCCCGCGCTTTACAAGGCTCCCTTCACTGCCGAACAGCTCCAGCATCAGCTGCTCCTCGCCAAACGCCTCGCAGTTGATGAACACGAACGGAAAATCCCTGCGGCGCCCGGCATTGTGAATGGCCTGGGCGACGCTTTGCTTGCCGGTGCCAGGCTCGCCGTACAGAAGCAGCGGCAGTTCTGTTCGGCTTGCCTGCTTCGCCAGCTTCAGCATTTTTTTCATCCCGTCCGAACTGGTTACCAGCTGGTTAAAATGCATGCTCGCCCGGGACTCCTGGCCGGCAAGCGACTGGCGCAGCCGGGACTCCGCCTTTTGGATCTGGCGCGCAGGCTGTATCACCGCAAAGCCGCCCTCCTGCTTCTCCTCTACGATCAGCGGCAGTTTCTGGATCAGGACTTTTTCTCCATTCAGCGAGAAGACTTCTTCGCCGGAGGCTTGACTCGTCTTCAGCACACTATCGAGATTGAGGAGCGGGTGCAACTGCTCAAACGGTTTGTCCAGCGCGTATCCCGCCTGGATGCCGAGTACATCTTCCGCCTGATGGTTAAAGGCAAACACGCATCCATCGCCTGCGGCGGCGATCACGCCGACTGGCAAACTTTGCACCAGCGCCTCCATGCGCTGCCGCATTTCCTTCTCCCGCCGCGTGTAATAGGCCATGTGCTCCGCTTCGGAGATCGATTCCAGCACGGCTTCCTTGCCCGATGTGATCAAGATGGCCTGCATCCCGAGACGGCTAGCGACAGATGTGGAGATCACATCGCCGATGATGACCTGGATGCCTTGTGCCAGCGCCTGCTTCAAACCCTGCTCGATCTCCTGCTCTTCGCCGATGGGAAAGAAGGTCAAATTCATGTCCAACAGCGTTCCGATCGCATCGGCGCCCTGGATGGTGTTCAAATAGCTCATCAGTCCGATGTTACCGGTAAAGCCTTTAACCAGCGTCAGGGTGCGCAAAATGTCGTAGCCGGAGATTTTCACTTCCACCACCGGCAAGTTGCAGTGCTTGCGCAGCAGGCGCGCGGTCGCTCCCCGGCTGATAATCACGTCGTACCCTCTGTCTTCAAGGCTTTTCGCTAAGGCCAATCCCTTGTACAGATCGCCTACCTCGACATCAATTGCAACATCATGGTTAATTTCTGCTTTGATCTCCAGAAAAATATCCCGAAGCCCCTGATAGGGGGCAATCACCAGAATACGCGCCACGTGAACCCCTCATTTTCGCAACAATACCTGCATTTTGAATGTTGCATTTTGATACATATAGTGTACTGGTATGGATTTCTTTTTTCAATAGGGGGGTGGGGGGATTGGTGAACATTGATGATGGAAACCGAAAAAAATGGGCTCGCTTCGGCTGTGGCGCGCCTGCGGGGAAGCGGGACTGGCCGTCTGCACTGCAAAAAACGGCACGTCGACCAAAAAGGACTGAGGGTAACTCAACGTTGAATTTGGCCGACAAGCGTGTGCCGTTTTTTTCCGTTCCGACTGGGTGGGCTTGCCAAGGCCTGCGCTCGCCCCATTTTTTTTAAGTTTCTCGGACTTTTGCTCAAGGTTTATAGCGGTTATCTCCGACCTTGATGAAAAAGCCCGCCTGATTGATTCAGGTGAGCCGGTGTCTCTCAAATGAACTGATGGTCTTAATGGGTGTAGGCGCCGACGTTTTCGTGTTCTACGGCGCGGTGGAGGGCGTTGTTGAGGCCGCCGGCCACGACGTTGGCGATTCCCTCCATGAATTCGTCGATCTCTTTGGGGGTGACGACGAGGTTTTGTCCCAGAGGCTGCAGGACTTCCTGGATCAGCTGCATTTTTTCGTTCTCGGCCAATTGGCCGACCAGACCCATAAATGTTTTGCGCGCCTCCATCTCGGGCAGATCGGCTTCGGTGTACGGCGTTTTGCGCTCGGGCAGGTTCCTGCCCTCCGGCACCAGCCGTGTAAATGCCCGTTTGCTCTCTTTCATCGACTGCCCGAAATGGCCCAGCAGGTAGGTGATCGCATCGCTTATGATCGTGGCGGCGAAGACGACTGTCGGCACGCCAATCGAGATGACCGGGATTCCCAGGGTCTTGCTGTCGATCGCCTTGCGTTTATTGCCCACGCCTGATCCGGGCTGGATGCCGGTATCGGCGATCTGGATGGTGGTATTGACTCGTTCCAGCGCCCGGGATGCCAGCGCGTCGACAGCGATGACAAAGTCGGGATTGCTCTGCTTCACCACGCCGTAGACGATCTCGCTCGTCTCAATCCCGGTAATTCCCAGCACCCCTGGCGACAGAGCACTCACTTCGCGGTATCCCTCTTCGACTGATTCTGGAGCCAGCAAATACAGATGCCGGGTGACGAGCAGGTTCTCCACCACCATCGGCCCGAGTGCATCCGGTGTCACGTTCCAGTTGCCAAGACCGATTACCAGCGACTTTTTGTCTTCCGTCAGGCCGAGGTCTTGAAGAAACTGCCGCATCTCCCCGGCAAAACGCCTCATTACGGCGTCTTCCAGTTTCGTGTCGTTGTCCCTCAGCTTCGGCACCTCGATCGTGATGTAGTTGCCGGGCAGCTTGCCGATTTTGCGCCCTGCTTCCTCGTTTTCAACCCGCAGTCGTGTCACCTTGATTCCAGGCTCGCTGTCATCCGTGGAAAGCGTGACTCCCGGGATGCTCCCACTCTCTGTCTCTTCGGCGGCCAAGGCGATTTCATGGGCTTCTAAAGCCAGATCTGTGCGGATCGAAAATGCCGACATGTCCACGTTATGTTGTTCCAGCATGACATCTCCTCCTCGACGCTCCATCGTGTTATCCATAGCTTGCATGAATGTGGAAATATTATTCGGAAACCTTTCTTGCATTCGGATACGCGGCATGCTAGAATATTTCTTGTTGTATTTACTAGTTTTTTTGCAGTTCTGATCGTTTTAAGGAGGTGACATACATGCCAAATATCAAATCCGCTATTAAGCGTACAAAGCAGATCGAAAAACGCCGCTTGCAGCGCGCTTCGCAAAAATCCGACCTGCGTACTGCAGTGAAAAACTTTGAAAAAGCAGTTGCCGCTAATGATCTGGAGCTAGCGAAATCTACCCTTCTGGTGGCAGTCAAAAAACTGGACAAAGCCGCTACGAAAGGACTTATCCATAAAAACGCAGCGAATCGCAAAAAATCCCGCCTGATGAAAAAACTGAACGAGCTCTCTGCTTAAGCAGCTATGCAGGCGAAAACCCCCGGATCGAGTGTCCGGGGGTTTGTCTTTTGTCATCTCACTGATTAGCTAATGACCCGCCTTCGCCGTCTGAAGCTGGGCAGCTACCTGCGTCATGAATACCTCCAGGGCAATCCGCTTGTCCACCTGGCCCGACTTCATCCGAAAATCTTCCTCAGCCAAGATCCCCAGCAAGCGTCGCAAACCTGCTTCGTCAAAGTGCCTCGCCTGCTCCATCGCTTTCTTCACAGCGTACGGGTGCACCTTGAGCATGCCGGCCAGCTGCTGTTGTGTATAACCGCGAGGGGCCCACATCTTGATGTGCAAAAGCATCCGGATCTGCCTCGCCAACAGCGCCAACAGCCGAATCGGCTCTTCGCCTGTTTTGAGACAATCGTAGAGGATGCGGAAGGCTTCATTCAGCTGTCCTCCGACTACCGCCTCCACCAAGGCGAACACATTCTGTTCCAGCGTTCTGGATGCGAGCAGTTCGATTACCTGATCCGTTATGACAGCGTCTTGATTCCCCGTGTAGAGCGCCATTTTTTCCAGCTCTTTGTCGAGCAGGCGAAGATCGCTTCCTACCCGCTCCACCAATTTCATCGCCTCTGGGCGCTCTATCCGCGCCTGATACTGCTTCGCCCTTCGCTCCACCCACCCGTACAGGTCAGCGGCCTGGAGCGGTTGAAAAGGGACGACGACTGCCTTTTGATGCAAGGCTTTGACCAATTTTTTTCGCTCATCCAGCTTGTCCGCATTCACGCGTAAGATGACGGCAGTGTACTCGGCCGGCTCGTCCAAATAGCGGATCAGTTCATCCGCGTCAACCTCCACCTTGCTCGGCGGTTTCACCCCTGTCAGGAAGAAGGCATTATCCGCCAAAACAAGGCGATGTTCCGCCAAGAACGGCAGTGTTTCGGCATCCTGCAAAATGGCGGAAAGCGGTGTTTCCGCACAGTCGTATTGGCTTACATTGAGATCTGCGTATTCTGGATCAATCAACTCGGAGCGCAGAAGCTTTACAAACTCCTCCATCAGAAAGGTTTCCGCTCCGTATAAAACGTAGAGCGGAGCAATCCGCTTCGCTTTAATCTCCCTTACTACCTCGTGCAGCGGCATAAGCATACCTCCGTTCACCGGCCGAGAATCAATTCCTTTATTATATCATTGCGAAAAGGGCAACACAAAAGCTGCGGCTTTAAGCCGCAGCTTGCGTGCAGTGGGCGCGTTTATGTAAACGTCTAGGCAGAAGTCCCGGGTCTTATCTTCTTCCTAAACGGTAAGCAGGGGGGCGATACTGTACTATACGCTTTGCTGCTTCATGTGGTGCTGGTCTGCAGCCGCACTCCCCTGCTTTTTTTTCTACGACTGACCAATTATCTAACAAGGATTTCCAATC